>NZ_JAWLPU010000001.1:300000-600000 GCF_036997485.1 Brachyspira pilosicoli
TGAAAGCGACCAAACTGGAAAGTTAGACATAAATAAATATTCTGTTGCAGGTTATGCTGACACTAGACCTGTGGCTTCTAATGATTTGCCGGATGGAAGAGCTTTAAATAGAAGAGTTGATATAGTTGTAGTTCGTAATGATGTAACTTACTATAATCAAAAATAATAAATTGTATGATTGTAGCAAGAGATTGGAAAGATTATAAAATTTTAGATGCTGGAAATGGCGAAAAATTTGAGAATATAGGAGGATTTTTAGTATCGCGTCCTGATTCTCAAATTATTTGGCAAAAACAATTAAATAAATGGGATAATTTAGATGCCATATATCATCGCTCTGATAAGGGAGGCGGTTATTGGCAGTATATTAACACTCCTAAAGAAAACTTTATCATCAAATACAGAGATTTATCATTCAAAATAGAGTTTACAAACTTTAAACATATTGGACTTTTTCCAGAGCAGGCTGTTAATTGGCAATTTATAATAGACAAAATTAAAGAAAAAAAATCTTCTACTCATCAAAACAAAGAAATAAAAGCTTTAAATTTATTTGCATATACAGGCGGTGCAACTGTAGCTTGTGCTTATGCGGATTGCGATGAAATAGTGCATGTTGATGCTTCAAAAAAAATTCTTGGGCATGCAAAAACAAATATCGAAATTAATAATTTTCAAAATAAAAAAGTAAGATTTATTATAGAAGATGTTATCAAATTTGTTTTAAGAGAAGTGAGAAGAGAGAGAAAATATGATGTTATTATAATGGACCCTCCAGTATATGGCAGAGGTCCTAATGGAGAGCTTTGGCAGATAGAAACAAGTTTAACAAGATTGGTAGAAGAATGCGTTAAACTATTATCTCCCTCCCCTATTTTATTTTTAATTAATTGCTATACTGCAAGTTTTTCTCATATATCTCTTAAAAATATTTTACAAACTCAAATTAAAAATAAAGGTTTTTTTGAAAGCGGAGAGATAGCGCTTCCTATAGAAAATAGTAATTTAATACTCCCATCAGGAATATATGCAAGGTTTTTTACATAAAATTATAATACTATAACTATTGCTTTTTTTTATTTATGAGTTAAAGTTTTAAATGGGTTTGAGATATATTAATAATTTTTAAGGAAACAATGTGAACACAATTGAAGACTATACCCCCTCAACATCAAAATATGAGTTATATACTCATTTAAGTGAACAAATAGTATCTGGAAAAATAAAAACTTTCTCAGAAATATTTACTTATGCAAGCAATGTTAATTTTGAAAAAATCAATGACCATAATAATATTTTAAAAGGACTATTTAGTCTTATAAGAAAGATTAATTGGGGGTTTTTTAATAATTTAGATAAAGAAACATATCCAAAGTTATGGGATCAATTTGTTATAGAAAATCCTAAGTATAGCTTTGCTGGAGATTTAAAGCTTAGTTTAACTATAGCAGATATTTATATAGCTATGCTTGATATTCATGGATATACAAAGTTTTGCGAAGAGAATAAAAATAACCTTTCTAAAATGCATGCTTTAGATGATTTATTACAAAACAAAATAGGCGAACTTACTAAATTTTATAATGTTATATCTCACAGAAAGCAGGGTGATGAAATAGTAATGATGTGTCCGTCTGCAACCGATGCTTTAAGTGCTACAATGGCTATCATTGGAGCTTTAAGCAAAAAAAGAATATTAACAGAGTGCCCAGATATAGATACATCCATATTTCCAGAATTCAAAGTAAGCGCCGGCATAGCAGGCGGAATGAGCAACAGCTCTCTTATAATAACAGAAGATGGTGATTTGTCTGGTTTTCTCATTAACAATGCAGCAAGAATGCAAGCAAGAGCAAATATGCTCTCTCCAAAAGACACTAAAATAATCGTTACAAAAAATTTGCAATTTAACTTCCTTAAAGAAAATAGCAAAACAAAAAGCGAAATATTTGAAAAAAATATTATATCTTTCTATGACAACGGTATGATATCTTTTAAAGGAACTGAAATTCCTATAGTAGAAGCAATATTTAATCCTAATGAAAAATATAAAGAAGCTTTCTTTAATGAAATGGAAGAACTTGTTAAAAGTATAAAAGGTAATCTGTGGAAGCAGAGATTATTTACAAGTATATTAGATTTAATTTCAAAAGCAATTAGCTCTATGCCTAAATTCCAAATAAACAGAAGAGTTAATGAATATATATCTGCTTATGATAATAAAACTATATGCGACTTATGCAATAATGCAAATGGTGCTTATGTAGTCAAAGAAAATTATAAAGAAGCGATAGACACTTTCGCGCTCATAATAAAACTATTAAAAACTATTCCAGATTTTGACCCTATGGTATTGGAATATGCAGAAAGTATATGTAATGGATATGAAAAAGTTTTGCCTATATATGATACTGTAATAAAAAAAGAAATAGAAATGAATTTAACAGAAATATTTCCTGCTAATCATGTACCGATATTTCAAAATGTGCAAAAAGCTAATGAAACTTATAATAAATTAATGAAATATGCCTTAGATAGCAGTGCTCTAAAAAGAAGAAAATCTATTTGGTATGGTATATTAGAAAAAGAGCTTAATAATTTAGTTATAAATATGTATTCTGGCAAAAAATAAATATTTATAAAATAGCTTGCACTAATAATATATATATGATAAACTATTGCAACTATTAAGTTGTATTGTAAATTAAGGAGTATTCTTTATGTATATTAAAAAATTATTTTTATCATTAATAGTGTTATCGATATTTTTTATATCTTGTTCAAAAACAAATACTTCAAATTCTTCAGATTCATTAGCATATCTTCAAGGCGGTGAAGGTGAATGGGTATTAAAAGTAGATGACTTCACAATCAATCAAACTAATTTTAATAAAGACTATAAAGTATTCTTAAACTCTATGAAAGCACAAGGAGCAACTCCTGAGCAAATAGCTATGATAGAAAGTGATAATAGATATAAACAAAACTACGCAGAAGACTTAATCAATCAAATACTTCTACTAAAAAAAGCAGAAACAGATAAATTCTTTGAAACAGAAGAAGCTAAATCTACAATAGATGCTACAATAAGAAATATTAAAGCACAATACTATTATCAAAAATTAATAGAACAAGCAGCAAGTAACGTACCAAATCCAACTCCAGAACAAGCTAAAGCATTCTTTGACCAAGCAAAAGATCAATTACAATTAGCTCAATATGGTATCACAGAATACAACACACAAACAGCTCCATACATAGCTGATATTTATAAAAGAGTTTACGCAGAACAAAATGTTCAAAGAGATATAATAGATTTAAAAGATAAAGCTGTAATAGAAAGAAATAATGCAGTATTAGGAGAACCAACTATAGTTCCTCCTATGCCTAATACACAAGGACAAGCTACTAATAATAACTTATTGCCTAGAGCAACAAATTAATAAATATATAAAAATATAAAAACACTTGTAAGGTATATATAATTTAGTATCTTACAAGTGAATATACTATAAAAAAGAAGGAAGATGATGCCTCAAATAAATGAGAGTAATGACAAAAATAAGCAAGAATTATCACCAGATAATAAGCCTAAAAAAGTAATTATTAATAAAAAATCTAATAACTCCGCTAATAATAACGAAGAAAATCAGGCTAGTGCTACTGTAAAAAAAGTTATAGTTAAAAAAAAGAAATTTATAATACATAATAAAACTGAAAAACAAGAAGATGTAAAAGAGGCTCCTACTCCTCAAGAACATAAAAATTTTAATAAGTTTAATAATAATAAAGATAATAGAGATATTAATAAAACTTATAATAAAGATTCAAACAAAGAATTTAATAAAGATTTCAATAAAGATAGTAATAAGCATCAGCAGTATAAAAATGCTCAAATAGCTCCTCCGCCTGTGGAAGAGGTATCTTTTAAAAAAGATAATAAGAAAGATAATAAAAAAAGAGATTATGAGAAGAAAGAAAAAGAATACGATAAAAAATCTTCTCAAAAAGATTCTAAAGCAGAAGCTGCTCAAAGACAAGAAAATAAAATATTTAATAAATTACAAGCTAAAAAACTTCAGCAGGAACAAAGACTTGCAAGTGTTGAAAAAGAAATCAGCATAATGGAAACTATTACTGTTGGAGATTTAGCTAAAAAGATGAATTTAAGAGCTTCAGACATAATATCCAAACTTATGGGTATGGGTACTATGGCTAGAGTTAATGATATAATAGATTCTGATACAGCTACAATTATAGCTGATGATTTTGGCTGTAAGGTTAATGTTATATCGTTACAAGAAGAAGCTACTATAGAAATAAAAGAAGATAAACCAGAAGACTTGAAACCTCGTCCTCCAGTTGTAACAATTATGGGACACGTTGACCATGGTAAAACTTCGCTTCTTGATGCTATAAGACATAGTAATATCACTTCTAAAGAAAGCGGCGGTATTACTCAAAATATAGGTGCTTATAAAGTAAAAATTCCAAGCGGAGAGATAGCTTTTATTGATACTCCAGGGCACGCTGCATTTACTATGATGAGAGCGAGAGGTGCTAAAAGTACCGACATAGTAATACTTGTTGTTGCTTCAGATGACGGTGTTATGCCTCAAACTTTAGAAGCTTTAAATCACGCCAAAGAAGCTAATGTACCTATTATTGTTGCTGTTAATAAAATGGATTTACCTAATGCTTCTATGGATAAAGTTAAGGCTGCTTTATCTGAACATGGTCTTACTCCTGAAGAATGGGGAGGAGATACTCAATATATAGGTGTTAGTGCATTAACAAAACAAGGTATTAATGATTTATTAGAGGCTATTATTTTACAAGCTGAAATGCTTGAATTAAAAGCTAATCCTAATAGAGAGGCTATAGGTATAGTATTAGAGGCTTCACTTGATCAGGGAAGAGGACCAGTAGGTACAGTATTAGTTCAAAATGGTACTTTAAAAATTGGAGATTACTTTGTTTGCGGGCTTTCTGTTGGTAAAGTACGTGCTATGGTTAATGATTTAGGTCAAAGAGTTACAAAAGCTTTGCCTTCTACTCCTGTTGAAGTTTTAGGTTTTGAAAAGACTCCTGAAGCTGGCGAATCTTTCAATGTTATGCTTGATGAAAAAGAGGCTAAAGCTATAGCTGATAAGAGGGTACAATTAAAACAGCAAGAAGCTTTGAAGGCTAATGTTAAAGTTACTTTGGAAAACCTTTATGAGAAAATAGCTTCAGATGCCATGAAAGAGTTTAAGGTTATAATTAAAGCAGATGTTCAGGGAAGTGCTGAGGCTTTAAGAGATGCTCTAAACAAAATACAAAGTGATAAGATAAGATTTGTTTCAATATATAGTGCATCAGGAGCTGTTACTGAAAGTGATGTAAACTTAGCACATGCTTCTAATGCTATAATAATCGCATACAGAGTTCGTCCTTCCGGTAAGGCAAGAGAGTTAGCTGAAAAACTTGCTATACCTATAGAGAGATACGACATTATTTACGAAGCAATAGAATCTATACAAAATGCTATGAAAGGTTCTCTTGAAAGACTTAAAAAAGAAGTTGATATTGGAACTGTTGAAGTTAGAGATGTATTCCATGTTCCTAAGGTTGGCACTATTGCTGGATGTTATGTAACTAGCGGTAAAATTGAGAGAAATGCTGGGGTGAGAGTGATGAGAGATAATGTGCTTATTTATACTAGCAAAATCTCTTCTTTAAGACGTATTAAAGATGATGTTAAAGAAGTTGCAAGCGGATATGAATGCGGTGCTTCTATAGAAAACTTTAATGATATCAAAAAGGGTGATTTATTAGAGATATTCAAAATAGAAGAAATTGCTCAAGAACTTTAATATTTATTATGAAATATCAAATGGCTAAATATACTTTTTATAGGTATTGTCAATTTTGAATGCGTTTTGTTATCTGCATCATATATTTCTAAATATTTTGTAGGTTCAAGCCCCATATTATATAGCCTAAGATCGCATAAAGCTAAACCAAAACCAGCACTTTCACTGTTATCTAATTGCTCTAAGAAAAAACTCTCTACCATATTATTATTATAATATTCTTTAAAAGTGAGCCTCTTACTGTCTATTCTCGTACGTCCAAGCATAATAAGAGGGGAATCATTAACTACATCAAATTCTATATTATTTTTTGTAATATGAATAAATAATTTTATAATAAATTTACTTTTAGTGTTTTCATTTAATAATAAAATATCATTATAAAAATTATCTATATTATTATTAGATACAAACTTATTTTCACTTTTTAAAATAGTTTTTAATTTCTCTCTGCTTTCATTATCTCTAAATATATCAGAATATTTTTTCATTATCTCAGGATTACTATAATATTCATCTAAAGAATAATCAGGATATATCTCACTAAGTATTTTTAAACTAATTAAATGCAAATATCTTGCTTTAATAGCATTAGTTATAAGCTCCATCAATATATAAAGAACATCTTCATAATATTTTTCTATCTTGTATTTGTTTAATATCTTATTTACTAATAAAGCAATTTTATCTTTTGTAATAGAATCAACAAAAAGAATATCAAACTCCATATTTGTCTTTTTTAAATATTCTTCTATCTTATCAAAAAAATCATCATTTGCCATTTTTAATTAATAATCTCTTTTGCAACACGTTCTAATACATTTTTATCGCCGAGTAATTCTCTTACCCTAACTAAATTAGAACTAGTTTTATTATAATATTCTTTATCTGTTAAATATTTTATAATATGACTGCTAATAGCATTTGGATTGCAATCTCTCTGAAGAAGTTCAGGAGCCGCTTCCTCATTAAGCATAACATTAGGCATACCAACATATTTTATGTTAGTAAAAATCTTGCCAAGCCAAAAAGTTATACGAGATATTTTATAACATATAACCATAGGTTTTCCATAACAAGCCGCTATCAAACTGGCAGTACCGCTTGACATTATTAAAGCATCAGAATAAAAATAAACATCATCTTTATTTTCTATTATAGAATAATATACTCCATTCAATAAATCTTTATAATCATCTATAATATTCTCTATAGGCTTTCTATATTCAGGATAAGCAACAGGTATAATAAACCTTATATTTCCAAATAACATATCATTAAGTATCTTCATAGACTTAATAAAAACAGGAGCAAGCTTTTTAATCTCTTGATATCTGCTTCCGAATAACACGCCAACTGTATATTCTTTTTTATCCATATTTAATGGAGAAACTTCTCTATTATAATTAATATCAGCAAAAGGATGCCCGCTATAAATAACATTACAATTATATTTTTTATAAACCTCATAATCAAATTTAAAAGGAGTGATTATCTTTTTAGCAGATAAAAGCCTTTTAGCATTCCATTCTCCCCATATACCAACATGCGGAGGAAAATAATAGATATAAGGAATATTATTTTTTTTACAATATTTAGCTAATATGAGATTAACTCCTTGATTATCTACAAGAAGCATTATATCAACTTTATTATTTTTAAGATACTCTTTTAATATGTTGAAAGCACCAAGTTTTTTGAAAGCAAATTTTGGATTAATGCCCTCAAATATTCCCATAGTAGATAATGTTGACATATCAGATAAAATATTAACATTAGCCTTTTTCATCTCAACGCCGCCAAATCCATCTATTATAGTTTCTGGTGCTAATTTTTTTATTTCATTTGCAATCAAGGCTCCCTGAATGTCGCCAGATACTTCTCCTGTAGCTATAAATATCCTCATTATACTGTCTTTCTTGGAGTTATACCTCTTTTAGACTGTGATATAAAAACAATTATTTTTTTAGCTATATTATTTAAACTATCATCGTCCAAATATCTATCCAAAAACTCTTGCTTTGTTCTATTCCAATTATACCACATATCATAAGCTTCTTCAGCCTGACTAATCTCTTCAGAAGTAAAACCAGCTCTCCTCATACCAACTAAATTAAGTTTATATATAATAGCTTCCCCCGCATGAGCAGTTAAAGCATAAGGCAAAATATCTCTACCAACCGCAGACATTCCGCTAATCATAGCATACTCGCCTATAGAGCAAAATTGATGCACAACACAGTTACCAGAAATAAAAGCTCCCTTTCCTACTCTTACATGCCCGGCAACCAAAGCACCATTACATATAATAACATTATCATTAATCTCACAATCATGCGCAACATGACCAGTAGCCATTATATAGCAATTATTTTTTATTATAGTTTTTTGATTTTCTTTTGATGCCCTATGCAAATTGGCAAACTCTCTTATCTCATTATTATCACCAATCTCTAAAAATGTAACAGTCTTTCTATCAAAATGTATATCCTGAGGTAAATCTCCCAAAACAACATTATCATGAATTATATTGTTTTTACCTATATTAGTATACTCTTTTATAACAGTATGAGCACCTATTATAGTGTTTTCACCTATAGTTACATTGCCTTCTATTATACTATAAGGCCCTATTTTTACATTATCCGCTATTTTAGCAGATTCTGAAATAATAGCAGTTTCATGTATATCTTTTTTCATCTTTTTGTTATCCAATTATTTATTAATCTTATTATTTATTAATTTTCATAGCTTCTTTATCTACTAAAAATAATCCCAAATCAGCAGAACAAGCTAAACTATCACCTACCCTAACTTCACCATGTGTTTTAAGCAAAGTTCCATTAAAAGCCTCAACAGTAACAAACATATCCATTACATCACCTGGTATAACAGGATTTTTAAACTTAACATTATCTATTTTAGCAAAAAACATAAACTTGTTACCAATCTCTTCAGGCTTTAAAAGCTTCATATAACAATATATGCCAGAAGTTTGCGCCATTGCCTCAACCATTAAGACACCAGGCATTATAGGACTTTCTGGAAAATGACCTGTAAATTGAGGTTCATTAAAAGTAACATTTTTTACAGAATGTATTTTACCTTCTTCTATGCTTATTACCTTATCTACAAGCAAGAAAGGATATCTATGCGGAAGAAGCTCCATTATTTTAGTTATATTAATATTTTCCATTTATCATTACCTTTTTTAAAAAAATTCTACTTATAATATTTCTATAATGATACCATAATATTAACTAAACTTCAAGTAATTTAAAACTTTCTTTTTAAAAATATGGCTTTATGCGGACATAATTCTTGGCAGCAATAACAAGTTATACATTTATCGTAATAATATTCAGGCGGATAATTCTTACCTTTCTTATCAAAGTTTAATGCCAAAGGAGTAACAGGACAAACCTTAACACATACACCGCATTTTACACATTTATTTTTATCTATAACAGGCTTAGGTATAATAAAAGAAAATATTCTTTTTACCATAGGAAAATTAGCAAACTTCATCAAACTTCTGCCTATACCTATTTTTTTATGCGGTTTTTTAAAATCAAGAACCTTAACACTCTCTATATCATCGCCTAAAACTTCTATATCATCTTTGTTAGAAAAATTATGCTTAAAACCCATTTTTAAAGTAGGTATATTATTATAATCAAAAGATATAATCTTTGAAGCAATATAATCTAAAGCAACAGCATCAGTGGAAAATAGCAATGCATTAACTTTTCTCGGATTTCCGCTTCTTGGACCATTTCCCTCCATAGCAAGTATTGCATCCATTATGTATAATTTTGGATTTACATATTTATTCAAGTCCAAAAGCATGGTAGAAAAATCTTCAAAATCAGGAAGCTTCAAATGATACTCAGCCTTTCTAAAACCCGGTATGCATCCAAATTGGTTTTTTACAGCACCCGTCATCACAGTTAAAGCATGAGATTTTAACTTTGGCAAACTAATTATAACATCAGCTTCTGTAACAGGTTTTGCTATTGTAAAACTTTTCTCTTGAATACCATCAGGAAAATTAACACCAACAGGCTCATCAAAATCAGCATATTCTACATTAAGTCTACTCGCAACCTCATCAATACCAGCTTTCATTGCCACACTGCTGCCCCTTCCAACACCAGGGGAATCCCCATAAGAAACTTTACAGCCTTTCTCCTGCAAAATTGATGCTATGGCCTCAAAAACTACAGGATGAGTAGTTACAGATTTATCAGCTGTTTCTGCTGCTAATAAATTTGGCTTTAATAATACTTTATCATTATTATGAACAAATAAATCTATCCCTCCAAGCAAATCTATACCGCGGCTAATGGCAGATTTAACTATATCCAAATCATAATTCTCACATTTAATTATAACTACTTTACTCATTGAATTCCTTATATAATGAATTTTAATAAATATTAGAATAAAAAAGTATACTATTTAAAATTAATAATTATTCAGAAACTCCATGCATCTTTCTATCAAAGTCTTTTTTAATTCTGTTAAACTTATCACGAGTTCTATTTAACGCAGAATCCATCTTATTTATAGCCCTTTGATTTGCACTATATAATCCCAATGACTTTCTTGCATAAGGCATCATTTCATTTTTACTTACAGAATCTGAATTAATTAATCTTACTATAGAATTATAATATCCCTCATTTCCTGCTATCATTCTATTTTTCTTCATTTCCAAAGCATCAATATCTTTTTCACCATTATTTACATCTGTAAATGATACAGCAGAAACTAAACCAATATCGTTATGAGATATATCTTCCATAGCAGAAATCAAACTTTCTATTGTAGAAGCAGAATCTTGCCTTGCATTCTCTTCTCCCCTATTTAAAAATACTAAAGGATCTGTATCACTGCCCTGATTTACTACTTTATTATTTCCATCAAAACCAGCAATATAAACTTCTCTTGGATTAATAACCCTCTCATCATTATCTGTATAAACATTAACCTTAACATTAATAGGAATCACTATGGTAGAACCATCTTCAGAAAAAGCAACTTCTACTTTTGCTGCTGTATTGTCAGAACTAACAGTAGAAGAAACATTTGCAGTATGCACTTGATAGTTATCTTCTATACTAACAGTAAAATAACCATGAAGTAAAGATAATGATATGTAAGAGTCTTCAGCAAAAACCGAATTAACCATCATTATACTTTTTTCATTTAATGAAATACTTCCAATATTATTTCCATTTTTTAATACAGTAATATCTACGGTTGTATTACTTTCTGTGCTTAATTTATATCCTTCATGTATTTCACTGCCTCTGAAAACTCTTAATGATTTTTCTGATTTTTCTATAAAAGCAACTCCAGATATACCAGTTATTCTAAAAGTTATATCTTGAGAAAAAAGCATATTACTACTAAAGAGTATAAATATATTCAATAAAAATACTGTAGTTATTTTCATACTCAAACTCCTCGGCAAAATACAAAGCTTCGCCAAGTAATTTAATTGTATACACTTGAATAAAAAAAGTCAATAGCTTTAAAAAGTCAAATCTCTATATTATGTTTCCTATAAAGAACAAATATTATTAATGTTTAATAACAAATTAATATAACAATATTATAAATTAGCTATCTTTATAAACTCATCGGCTTCCATTATTTGAATGCCTAATTCCTGAGCTTTTTTAAGTTTACTTCCTGCTTTCTCTCCTACTATCAAAATGTCTGTATTTTTTGATACTGCAGATTGCACAGTTGCTCCGAGTCTTTCGGCTGTTTCTTTTGCTGAAGTCCTTGTAAAACCTTCTATTGAACCTGTTATTACGACATTCTTTCCTGTGAGAGGAGATTCTACAGTTGTAAGTTTTTCAAATACAGGATTAACCCCTACCGCAAGTAAATCATCTATCAATTTCAATGTCTTTTTATTATTAAGAAAATCATAAATACTTTGAGCACTTATTTCGCCTATACCCTCAATATTTTGTAAGTCTTCAATGGTTGCCTTTTTGAAATTATCTATTGATGTAAAATATTTAGCAAGTAAGTCAGCAGTAGTCTCTCCCACCTGACGAATACCTAATGCATATATAAATCTTTTTAAAGTAGTGTTTTTACTGTTTTCAATAGATTCAAGCATATAAGATGCTAATTTTTCTCCCATTCTTTCAAACTTAAATAAATCATCTCTTGTTATTTTATAAAGGTCAGCTGGAGTTTTAACAAGTCCGCTTTTTGTAAATACTGCAATCCACTCTTTACCTATTCTCTCCATATTCATAGCAGGTTTTGAAACAAAATATTCTATATATCTTGTAATCTTGCTTGGACATTCTTCATTAATACATCTTACAATTACATCGCCGTCAGTGATAGCAGTATCTCCTCCGCATACAGGACATTTTTTAGGAAACTCAAAAACTTTACTGTCTGAAAGCCTTTTCTCTAATACCACTCTCACAATTTTTGGTATAACGTCCCCAGAACGAATGACTACAACAGTATCTCCTATTCTTATATCTTTTGATTTTATCTCATTAGGGTTATGAAGTGTAACATTTGAAACTGTAACGCCTCCAACTTGAACAGGCTCTAATTTAGCAACAGGTGTTAATGCACCAGTGCGTCCAACTTGTACTTCTATGTTTTTAAGGATAGTTTCTTTTTCTTCTGGCTTGAATTTGAATGCTACTGCAAATCTTGGCGCTCTTGATAAAAATCCTAATTTCTCCTGATATTTAACATCATCAACTTTTATTACAAGTCCGTCAATCTCATAATCCATCTTGCTTCTTTTTTCTTGTATGTTGTAATAAATTTCTAATACTTTTTTAGCTTCAATATTTGGATGCACTCCTTCAACTGTAAAGCCTAATTCTGATAAAAACTCCATTGATTTATATTCATTAGTTAAATCAAAATTTTTATAATTTGCAATCTGGTATGCAAAGAATTTTAATCTTCTTTTTTTGCTTTCAGCACTGTCTAATTGTCTTAATCCTCCGGAAGCAGCATTTCTTGCATTAGCAAAAGGTATCTCTTCAAGCTCTTCTCTTTCTTTGTTTAATGCTTCAAAATCTTTTTTGGTTATTAATGCCTCCCCTCGTACAATTAGTTTTTTTGTCTCTTTTATGTTTTTAGGAACATTGCTTATCATCTTAACATTATTAGTAACATTCTCACCGACCTGTCCGTCTCCTCTAGTGCTTGCAACAGTGAGTTTTCCTTTTTCGTATATTAACTCTAAAGCAAGACCGTCAAATTTATTTTCAACAGTATATTTTATTTTACTTGCATTAAGCTCTTTTTGCATTCTATTATCAAACTCCAAAAACTCCTCTTCATTCATAACATTAGAAAGCGAGTACATTGCAATAGGATGCTCAAACTTCTCAAACTTTTCAAGTATAGTGCCTCCCACTTTATTAGTAGGGCTGTCATCTTTTTTTAACTCTGGAAACTCTCTCTCAAGGTTTTCTAATTCTCTAAATAGTTTATCATATTCATAATCTTCTATTTCTGGGTTGTCATCTGTATAATAAAGTTTATTGTGATAGTTAATAGTTTTAGTTAATTGTTCAATTTTTTGTTTAGCTTCTTCTATGTTCATCGTTTACACCTTAAAGAATTATAATTTTTTATTGTATTAATTAGAATTATTTATATTTTAAAATTTATTGTATAACAGTTTTATTATAATATAAAATTGTTTGAATTCAATAGTTAAATTTCTAGGATATAAATATGGTATTAGATTTGACTTCAACATTAAAAAAACATAGAAAATATTGCTAAAGAAAAAAATATATCAGAAAATAAATTAATAGAAAATGCTGTCATAGAATATTTAGAAGATTATTATGATTATAAAATTATTTTAGAAGCAGAAGATAGACTAAAAAATGGAGAAGAGTTATATTCTATTGATGAAGTAAAAAAAGATTTAAATATACTGTAATGTAATTTTATTTTGTCAAAAATATTATTTCAAATTTAGGTTATTTCTGGAGACTAGCCCCCACACCTCCACTTCTTTTATTGGTATAAAAGAAGCAAAAGAACTGCATTTTTTTAGCCTAAAATATAGATATTATATTTTATTCATATATATTACAAACATACAAAGCTAAAACACTTGCACTTTTTGCAACTTTTTGCTGCGGGAAAAAGTTGAATAAAAAAACTTATTATATATTTGAAAACTTTTAAGTTTATCAATACCTGCAAATTTATTCACTATAATCAATATTATTTTTAGTACAGAACTCTATACCCACACTGTCATTTTCTTTTGCAAGTTTTATTAAATATTTTTCAATTTTCAGTTTTAATTTATCATTAGTTATTTTGTAGGCTTTTTCAAAATAAATTAAAGCTTCATCTTTTAAGTGTTTATATTCTTCTTTTGAAATACTTTCTTTTTGAATGTTGGCAAGTATATTTTTAATGTAGCCTATACTATTAAAAGTTTCTGGTATTTCTTTTTCTAATTCTTCAACTTTACAAAAATCTTTTAAGCAGTCATTATATATTTTAACTGCTTTTTTTATATTTCCGTTATATCTTTCAATATTAGCAAGTTTAGTTTTAGCATATCCTCTAGTGTCATATATTTCAGAATTATAATTAACTATTTTAATACCCTTACTACAATACTTTATAGATTCATTTAATAATTCTTTAGCATTTAAAATATTATTATTATTTTTTAATTCAATATTTGCTAATTTAATTTTACAGAATCCTATTTGATTATAAGCATGCATATCACTTTTGTATATTTCTATGCATTTACAAAAATCTTTAATCGCTTCCTCATATTGCTGCAAATTTATTTTAGCATCTGCTCTATTATAATAAGCATATAAATCATTATCATCTAATTCTATAGCTTTATCATAATCCTTAATCGCTTCATCATATTGCAGTAAATTAAATTTAGCATTTCCTCTACAAAAATAAGCTAATGAATCATCATTATTTAATTCTATAGCTTTATCATAATCTTTTATAGATTCCTCATACTGCTGTAAATTAAATTTAGCAGTTCCTCTATAAAAATAAACTAATGGATCATTATTATTTAATTCTATAGATTTATCATAATCTTTGATTGCTTCCTCATACTGATACAAATCAGCTTTAGCTTTTCCTTTATAAAAATAAGCTAATAAATCATTATTATTTAATTCTATAGCTTTGTTATAATCTTTTATAGCTTCCTCATACTGATATAAATCTGCTTTAGCATTCCCTCTATTATTATAATATTCTGGATTGCTGCTGGCTAATTCTATGGCTTTATCATAATCTTTAACCGCTTCTTCATATAACTCTAAACTATGTTTTGATAAAGCTCTTTCAGAATAAAGAAGACAATTAGTACTATTTAATTTTATGGCTTTGTTTAAATTTGTTATAGCTTCTTCATATTGTTTTAAATGATTTTTATTTTTACCTATAAAATAAAAAATTTCATAATTATCTTCTTGATAAAACAAAATTTTTTCAAGATATTCTATAGATAATTCAAAATTATTATTATCAAATGCTTCTTTAGATTTACCTAATAATTCTTTAATGATATCATCAGCCATATTTTAATATTCCTATATAATTTTAGTTATCATATTATATATTATAATAAAAATTATCAAATACTATCTTTTACCTAGTTATGTGCGTGGTGAGTATGCTACAAATTTAAAAAAATCTTGGGTGGGCAGCTAGAATAACAGATTAAGTTCAAAAAAAATTAAACTATAATACTATAAAAAATAAAAAGCCTAGAGGGTAGGCAAGTGTAATTAAATTTTAAAACTTAATTTGCATTCCCCGCTCTTTATTCTCTATAATTACATTTTAAATTTTCATATTAACTATCTTTATAGCTCACTTAGAAATTTAAGCACCCGCCCAAGCATTAATTAAGTTTAGAATTTCTATAGCGTATGTTTAACAAAATTTCAAATATATTAAAATTATAAATAATTTGTTTTTTTATTTTGTAATTGATTTTTTTATAAAACTTAATATAATTATATGCTGTGAGTTTTAAAACAATTAGGAGTAATTTATGGATTTAAAAAATTACATAAGAAACATACAAGATTATCCTAAAGAGGGTATATTATTTAGAGATATCACAACCTTATTAAAAGATAAAGATGCTTTTAAGTTTGCAATAGACTCTATGGCTAAACAAGTTGAAGATAAAAAAATAGATTATATAGTAGGAGCTGAGAGCAGAGGATTTTTAATAGGTTCTGCTTTGGCTTATAGATTAAACTGCGGGTTTGTACCTGTTAGAAAGAAAGGTAAATTGCCTTGCAAAACTATATCAGAAGAATATGCATTAGAGTATGGTACAGATGCTTTATATATGCATGAAGATGCTATAAATAAAGGAGCTAATGTGCTTATAGTGGATGATTTAATTGCTACAGGAGGCACTGCTTTGGCTATGATGAAAATGGTTGAAAGACTTGGAGGCAATATAGTTGGTTCTTCTTTTTTAATAGAACTAAAAGAATTAAATGGAAGAAAAGATATAATCAAATATCCTGTTAATGTTTTAATAGAATATTAAACTTTTTTATTAAAAAAATAAAGAATAGGAATTATAATATAACTCCTATTCTTTTTTATTGCATATTTTTTATTTACAAAATTTATTTAGCTAATTGAGCATAATAAAACTTGTGAGCACCAAGAGGGTCAAATATAACGCCAGATAATTTTTTGCTAATCATTATAGGGTCAGTATAGAAATAAAGAGGGATTAACCCCATATCATTCATAAGTATATCTTCTGCCTCATGCATAGCTTTCATTCTTACATCTTGGTCTATAGTAGACATAGCAAGTTTTAATTTATCGTCATAATTTTTATTAGAATAACCGCCATTGTTTTGTACACTATAGCTTAAAAATACCCCAAGGAAACTCATAGGGTCATTATAATCAGCTATCCAACCATGGCGAGCAATCATATAGTTTTTATTTTGTCTAGTATCTTGGAAAGTAGCCCATTCTTCTTGAGCTATAGTAGAATCTATATTTAAATTCTCTTTCCACATCTGCTGTACTGCTTCAAATATTTGTATATGTTCACCAGAGTTAGATTTAAACTCTATTACAGGAAAATTATTTCCGTTTTCATATCCAGCCTCAGCAAGGAGTTTCTTAGCCTCTTCTACATTTTTTTGATAATCATCTGGCTTTACACTATAATAATCTCCGCCAACCTTTCTAAACTCTCCATTAACATCACTAACACCATTAGGCACCCAAGCACTTGCTGGAAGCTGTCCTGCTCTTGTAACCTGCTCTACTAAATAATTTCTATCTATTGCTAAAGTTAAAGCCTTTCTTACTCTAACATCTTTCAATACACTATTTGTAATATTAATACAATAGTAATATGTACCTAAATATGGTGATATATGCATTAAACCTTCGTTTTGTAATGTTTCTATATCTTGAAGCGGAGGATTGTTTGCAAAATGTATAGAACCCTCTTTTATACCAGCCACAGCAGCTGTACCGTTTTGCATAAGTATAAATACCAATTTTTCTGGTATAATATTTTGACTATTCCAATAATTAGTATTTTTTACCATTACAAGTCTGTCATCTGTTCTTCTTTCTACCAAAGTAAAAGGACCATTTCCTATATATGTATCTGGTGAAAGAGTCCAATTATCTTTATTTTCCTCTATTATATCTTTTCTTACAGGGTAAAATGTAGGAAAAGCAGCAAGCTCTAAGAAATAAGCAGTAGGAGCATTTAATGTTACTTCGAGAGTGTTTTCATCTATAGCTTTAATTCCTAAATCTTCAACAGGTTTTTTACCAGAATTGATATCCATAGCATTTAATACAGGCTCAAACTGATAAGCATATTCTGAAGCTGTAATTGGATCAACGGCTCTCTGCCAAGAATAAACAAAGTCTTCAGCTGTAATTTTTTTACCGTCAGACCATTTAGCATTTTCTCTTATATGAAATGTATAGGTTAAACCATCTTCACTTATATCCCAACTTTCTGCAACGCCAGGTATTATTTTATTTTCTTTATCTCTAGTAGCTAAACCTTCAAAAGCATGCTGAATATATATACTTCCGTCTACTGTAGAGTTTAATGCCGGGTCTATAGTTTTTGGTTCCGGACCTACATTAATATATATTGCTCCTTCATCTGTTTTATTGCCGCCGCAAGAAATTGATACGAGCATCAAAACAGATAAGAGTAATAGAGTAAAATGTTTCATAATATCATATTCTCCTATTTTTTTTATTGCTGCTATTATATTTTGTATAAGGATATTGTCAATTAATATTTATGAAATAATTTTTTTAGGAGTATTAGTTTTATAAATAATATATCTTTTTATAAAGACTCTAATATATCATTAATGCTTATTTTATTTATTAAAGGCTTTTCTATATCTTCTAAGAACACAAAATTAATTTCATCATTACTTCTTTTTTTATCTAATTTAATTGCATCTTTTAAGTTAATGTTGTTTGGTATTGCAGTTGGGAGAGAAAATTTATCAAATATATTTTTTGCTCTCTCAAATAAACTTTTATTTTTAGTAATGCCTTTTTTTATTCCATACTCTATAGCAAAAATCACACCTATAGCAACGGCCTCACCATGAAGCAAAACACCATAACCAGCAGCATTTTCTACACTATGCCCAATAGTATGACCAAAGTTTAAAAACATTCTCTCTTTTTTTTCTTTATAATCAATCTCTACTATATGCCCTTTCAATTCGCAGTTTCTCTTAAGAATAAAATCCATATCAAAACTATTATTATTTTCTAAATATTCTAAAAGTTTTTTATCAAACAAAAATGCATGCTTAATAACTTCAGCCATACCCGCATTAAACTCTCTCTTTGGAAGCGTATTTAAAACATCACTATCCATTATAACAAGTTTAGGGCTATGAAAAGCGCCAACTAAATTTTTACCTTCTTTAATGTTAATGCCAGTCTTTCCGCCCACAGAAGAATCAACGCATGCAAGAAGTGTTGTAGGTATCTGAACAAAATCAATTCCCCTCATCCAAGTAGCAGCAGCATACCCAGCCATATCACCTATAACACCGCCTCCTAATGCTATTACTATATCTTTTCTGCTTAACTCATTTTTTGCAAAAGCTGAATATATATTATAAATGCTCTCTATATTTTTGTTAGTCTCTCCATTTTCAAGCACACATACAGAAGTGATAATATTTTCTTTCTCTAAACTTTTTTTCACTATTTCAGTATAGAGTTTATCAACTATGTCATCAGTAACTATTAAAGCCCTTTTTCCTCTAAGAACTTCTTTTACCAATTTACCACTTTCTTTTATAAGTCCGCTGCTCACTAAAATATCATAATTTATTTTTGCATCGTTATTTATATTTATATTAACTTTATTCATATATAAGCCCTAATTTATTTTTTTAGTATTATAAATTATTTTTAAAAAATATATAATATCTTTATTAAGAAATAATAAAATACAAATAAAATATTAATTTATTTCTTTAAAAAAAAATTAAATTTTTTAGATATATTATTAATATCTAAATGATTTTTGGAATTAAATCCTACAACATTTAACAACTTATTAAAAGTTATTATATCTTCATTTAAATGAATATAAAGTTTAAGGTTCATTACAATAAATTTTGCAAACTCTTTAACATTTTCATCTACGATATTATTTATAATTTTTGAATAAGTTATAGATACATAACCACATAACAAATCTGCAAGCTGAATCAATATTTCATTTTTTGAATCTATAGCTTCAAAATTATTTAACTTTTTAAATCCCCATTCAATATCTGTATTTTTATCTACTTTTATTTTAGAATGTTTTCCTATATTCCATATACTTTTTATATAATTAAATAGTTCATCATATCCATAGAGTTTATCATAATAAATAGATAAGTCAGGGTCTGACTCATTATCAGAATACAAATATTTACTAACATATGAAAATATTGAATTTATTGTAGGTGTCATTATACTATTTAAAAATTTTATAGTCCCATTATCATCAAATTCATCTTGTATTTCCATCAATCCTTTGTCATCTATGCTTGATATAGAATCTGAAATAGAACTTAATTCTGAACGAAATAATTTTATTAATTTTTCTTTTATAAAAATAATATTATCAGTATTCGTACATTCTTTACTTTTTATGAGATTAGAAAAATCATAAAGAATATTGTCATTATCATTTAATAATATATATGAAGCTAACTCTTTTTTTAATTCTGTAGGAGAATATAATTTGGAATATAGAATAGAACTATTTAATGATTTATTATAATTAGGATCAAAAAAAGTGTCTATTATTTTAGATGCTATCAAAAACTTTTTATTTACAATACCAAAAAAAGGTATAGCTTTATATACATTAATCATTTGATGAAAAATAAAAATAAATTCTTTATAGTTATTATCATTTTTCAAAATTTTTGATTTTAATTCTGCAATATTATTTTTTCTTATTTTATGTCTACTTATATATTTTCTTATTTGATCTTTTTTTTTTGAATTTATTAACCAACCTCCATAAATAAAATAAGGCTGATCGTTATTAAACCAGTCAGCATGTGTATTACCCGATTCATCTAAATACAATTCAAATTCCATAATTTAAAACCTCATAATTAGTAATATTACAAACAACGATATGTCATATTTTATTTATATTGCACTTAATATTTACATATAGAATAATTTTTAGTTTAAAAAAATCAAGTATTATTATAATTTAAATTAATAAAGTTAAAACATTTGCACTTTTGGTTCTTTGACGAAGTCCGCAAAGCGAAGGCGGGAAAAAGTTGAATAAAACAAAAACTTATATTACAAAATATAGTTATTTAGATATATCAACGTCTTCTTTTGCTTTTACTTTTTTGTATCTTATCCACCTTCTGCCTTGTATGTAATGCATAAACTTGATTAATCTTATAAGAGAATCTTTAAAATTATCATTAGAGTTTTGTTTCTGTATTTTAGCTATTTCAAATATGCATCTCTCTCCATCTATATTAAGCCAAGCGGATGTGCATAGTTCATCGAATTCTATATCTTTATTGGGTTTCTTTTTTAAAAGCCAAGCTGCTATTTTTGTAATGGGGTTATTAACATCAAATATTAAAAGCACTTTTCCATTATCATTTACTTTCCAATTAGTGTGTATAATCTCTGGAACATACAATACAAAATTATGCTTATCTTCTTCTTTTAAGAAATTGTCTAATGAAAATCTATTATCTTTCATTTATTAAAAAATCCTATAAATTATATAAATAAATTTTTATAAAATAATGGGCTTAGCTCATATAATTGCCAAGCCCATATCATTTATTTAAAAATATTATTTCTTATCCTTGCTTACAGAGTACTTATAAATCCAAGCAGCAAATAGTATAAATATTATAAATGTAATAGCATTGCTTTGAGGAACAATTTTAGAACCAAAGTTAATAGCAATATTCAAAGCAGCCATAACACCTATAAATATACCAGTTATAGCATCACCTGCAACTAAACCAGAAGCAAGCAATATTCCTTTTTCAACAGCCTCTGTTTTTTCTTCTTCTTTATCTTTAAACTTCATTTCAACTAATTTTCTTACTATACCGCCAATAAATATAGTAGTAGTTAAAGTAATAGGCAAATATAAACCTAAAGCCACAGGAAGTATAGGAAGTTTAGCCAAAGCACAAAATACTGCAATAGAAGCTCCAATTATAACCAAAGTCCAAGGCAACTGAGCAGTCATAATACCTTCAACTATAAGTTTCATCAAAGTAGCCTGAGGAGCAGGAACAGCCTCACTGCCTATACCATAAGCAGTTTGCATAAGTATAACAGTAGCAGCAGCACCAACAGAAGATACACAAAGAGCTATAAACATACCAATTTGTATATTCTTAGGAGAACCGCCAATTATAAAAGTAGATTTCAAAGATTGAGCAACACCACCTGCAGTAGCAGTAGATACACATACAACACCGCAAACAACAAGCGACATTCTAATACCCTCTTCACCGATATTGCCTGTTAATTTGAAAGCAGTAGCAACAATTAAAAGAGTAGCAATAGTCATACCAGAAACAGGGTTGTTACTTGCACCAATAACTCCAACCATTCTTGCAGATACAACAGCAAAGAAGAAACAAAATACTACAGCCAATATACCGCCTAATATTCCTCCTCCAATTATAGGAACAAGCCAAGTAGCTAAAAAGCCAAATATAGCAGCAGTAATAAGCCATATTATAGGAGCATCTTGATTGATTCTGTCATGATTATCATTAGCACCCTTCTCACCCATACCAGCTATAGATTTTTTGAAAGAATCTATAATTGTAGGAAGAGATTTAGCTAAAGAAATAAAACCTCCCATAGCAACAGCACCAGCACCAATATATCTTATATAACTTCCCCAAACTTCCTGAGCAGACATTTCTGATATCAAAGTAGTAGAAGGAAATATTGGAGTATTAATTAAACTTCCAAAATATTTAATGATAGGTATAAGACCAAGCCAAGCTACTATACCGCCTGCAAACATTAATGATGAAGTTTCAAGTCCAATAATAAAACCAACTCCAAGAAGTGAAGCTAAAGTATCAACTCCAAGCATAGTTTTTTCATAAGGCTTAATTATATAAGTAGCACTCTCTTTCCAAAAACCAAATCCGCCAGATAAAAGTTTGTATCCAACACCAGCAATAATACCAGTAATCATATACTTAAAACCTTTACCGCCCTCAGAACCTATTACCAACACTTCAGCCTGAGCCATAGCTTCAGGATAAACCAAAGAACCATGCTCTTCTACTATCAAATATTTTCTTACAGGTGTAATGAAAAAACAACCCATAAATCCGCCGATAATAGTAACAATTATTACGGTAAATATTGAAAGCCCCATACCAAACAATATTAAAGCAGGCAAAATAAATATTATACCGCCCGCAATAGATTCACCAACTGCAGTAAGTGATGCTGCAAAGTTAGCTTCTAATATGTTATTTCTTTTAAACAAAGCTTTAAACACACCAGTAGCAAGTATAGCACCAGGTATACCAGCAGATATTGTAAGACCTACTTTCAATCCTAAATAAGTGTTAGCAGCTGCAAAAACTATAGCCAATATAACACCAAGTATTATAGAGTACCCTGTCATCTCTGGCATCACAGTAGTAGCAGGTATAAAAGGCACATAATCTTCACCCTTTATTCCTCCATAAGCATTTTTTGATAGCTTTCTAGCCTCTTCTTTAATAGACATTAATATTTCTCTCCCTATTATTTAATATTTTTATTTAACTATTTTTATATTTAAGCATTTTGTTTAAGCAATACTTATAACAAGCTCTTTCAAGAATCTCCACATTCTATCAACAGAAGATATACTCAAATGTTCAGCAGGTGTATGTACATCTTTAATATCTGGACCTATGCTTATCATATCAACATCAGGTAAAGGCTTTTTAAGTATTCCGCATTCTAATCCTGCATGTATAGCCTCTATTTTTGCATCTTTTCCTGTAACCTTCTTATAAACATTCAATGCTATATCTTTTACTTTTGAATTAGCATCATATTCCCAAGCAGGATAACCATTAGACATTTGGAAAGAAGCTTTTGTCATATTAGCAGCAGATTCTATCTTTAAAGCTATCTCTTTTGATGAGCTTTCTACAGAACTTCTTACTGATATAGTAAATCTTAATTTTCCATCTTCTTCTTTTAATACACCATTGTTACAGCTAGTCTGAACTAAACCTTCTATATCTTTACTCATATAAGCAACACCATCTGGTACAAGCATCATAAAGTTAATAACATTATCGCTCAATTCCTTAGTAAAGCTCTCTTTAACATCTGAAGCTTCTGAAACATTTATAACCATATCAGGGTCTTCTACTCTATATTCATTTTTTATGTTTTTAGCAACTTCTTCTAAAGTCTTTTTTACTTTATTGATATCTTTAGTAACTACAATAGCATCTGCATGTTTTGCTATAGCATTATGCTTAGCACCGCCCTCTATATGTGATATAACAACATCATCTCTCACAGCATACAATAATCTTCCAAGCAATTTTATAGCATTAGCTCTTTGTTTTATAATCTCTATTCCAGAATGTCCTCCTTTAAGTCCTGATACTTCTATTTTTAAAGCTTTTCCTTCTGCTTTTTCTTTTTTAATATCAAAATCTGTTAAAGTGTTCATTCCGCCAGCACAGCTTACCAAAAATATTCCCTCTTCTTCTCCGTCTATATTAATCATAGTTTTACCGTCTATATGCTCACCAGTAATAGCAATAGCTCCGTCCATACCAGTTTCTTCTGCTGTAGTAGCTAGTAATTCTATAGGAGGGTGAGGCAAATCTTTAGAATCAAGCAATGCCATACCCATAGCTATAGCAATACCGTCATCGCCTCCAAGTGTTGTATTATTAGCTCTTAATATATCACCCTCTACTATCATCTCTATAGGATCTTTTCTAAAATCATGCTTAGAGTCTTTTGTTTTCTCGCACACCATATCAACATGGCCTTGTATTATTACTGCAGGCTTATTCTCATAACCGCTTGTACCTTTTTTCTTTATAATTACATTCATAGCACTATCTTGATATACTTCCAAATTTCTATCTTTAGCAAACTTTACCAAAAAATCACTAATCTCTTTTTCATGTCCTGATTCTCTTGGGATTTTATTTATCTCATTAAACCATTTGAATACTTCTTTTGATTCCATTGAATTAAAAGCATTTAAATCCATAGTATTTTACTCCTTAAAATAATATAAATTATTTTTCTTATTTTGTACTTCTATTAGTATAATAAATAATATAAAAATTGTCAAAAAAAACTAATAATATATCAAAGATTTTGATTTTATGTAACTTCAAGTAGTAATATATTTCACACATGTTTTATTTTAAAAATTTCACTCACCTACCCTATATGATTTTTGTTTTTTATTATAGTATAAGAATCATATTTCTTTTTGCTTATACTTTAATTTTGCCCCCAAATTTTTTTAAATTTGCAATTTTCTCCACGCACGGTTGGATAAATAAAATATATAAATAACTTTAAAATTTAACTTCTATTACATTTATAAATTTATTTACCGTGCGTAAATATAGTTTAAAGCAAATAAAAGTTTGGGCGGGGGCTAAAATTTCTAATTAAGCAATAAATATAATTACAGCTTACTTTATAAAAATACTTCAAAAAACATAAAGGGCGGGGCTGTATATGAAATTTTTACTTAAATATAAAAAGCATATATTTACTTGAAAAATTATTATTTTTGTTATATCATTAAAATATATTTTATTAATTGGAGTGAAATATGGTTAAATTTGCCGACTTAGGTCTTGTAAACAGCAGAGACCTCTTTAAAAAAGCTATTAACGGCGGTTATGCTATTCCAGCATTTAACTTTAATAATATGGAACAACTTCAGGCTATAGTACAGGCTTGTGTAGAAACTAAAAGCCCTGTTATTATTCAAGTATCTTCTGGTGCAAGAAAATATGCTAATCAAACATTATTAAGATATATGGCTCAAGGAGCTGTGGAATATGCTAAAGAATTAGGTGTTAATGTACCTATAGTGTTACACCTTGACCATGGTGATAGCTTAGAACTTTGTAAAAGCTGTATTGAATATGGTTTTTCTTCTGTTATGATAGACGGAAGCCATTATGATTACAACAAAAACGTAGAAATTACTAGAAGCGTTGTTGAGTATGCTCATAAATATGATGTTACTGTTGAAGGAGAATTGGGCGTACTTGCTGGTGTAGAAGATGATGTTGTTGCTGAACATCATACTTATACTCAGCCTGAAGAAGTAGAAGATTTCGTTAAAAAAACAGGTGTTGATTCACTTGCTATATCTATTGGTACTAGTCATGGTGCTTATAAATTCAAACCAGGTCAAAACCCTCAAATAAGATTAGACATTCTTAAAGAAATTGAGAAAAAAATTCCAGGATTTCCTATCGTACTTCATGGTTCTTCAAGCGTACCTCAAGAATATGTTAAAATAATTAATGAAAATGGCGGTAAACTTGATGATGCTATAGGTATTCCTGAAGAGCAATTAAGAGAAGCTTCTAAGAGTGCAGTTTGTAAAATCAATATAGACAGCGATTCAAGACTTGCTATGACTGCTGCTATTAGAAAAGTATTCCATGATGACCCTAAAGAATTTGACCCTCGTAAATATTTAGGACCTGCTCGTGATGAAATGAAAAAACTTTATATTCATAAAATAATGAATGTATTAGGTTCAAATGGTAAAATATAATAAAAATTAAAGGAGATATATACTGTGGGAAAACAACATAGAAAAGTAGTGAAACGCAAAAGAGCTTTAAGAAGAATCAAAAGACAAAAAGATGCTCTTAATGCTAAAGCTAAATAAACAAGATTTTTTAAGGGTGTAAGTTTTTTCTTATACCCTTAATTTTTTAGTCATTGCTAATAAATCATTAGTAAAATAAATGTATTTAATAAATACAATATTTAAAAATTATTAGGGTAGAAAAATGAAAAAAATTATTATATCAATATTAACAATATTTTTTGCAATCTCTTGCGCTAATCAAAACAATATTAATAATAAATCACCTCTTGCAATTCAAACAGACTTTGGAAGAAAGGACAATGCTGTAGCAAGTATGTATGGTGTTGCTCTTAGTGTAGATAAAGATTTAAAAGTTTATGACCTTACACATGAAATACCTGCATACAATATATGGGAGGCTGCTTTAAGACTTGACCAAACTGCAAGGTATTGGCCTGAAGGTACTGTATTTGTTAGTGTGGTAGACCCTGGTGTTGGTACTGATAGAAAATCAGTTGTGATGAAGACTAAAAATAATTATTACTTTGTTACTCCAGATAATGGTACTTTAACTTTTGTTGCAGAGTCTTTAGGTGTAGAAGAAGTAAGAGAAATTGATGAGGCTAAAAATAGACTCACAAACTCACAGGAATCATACACTTTCCATGGAAGAGACGTTTATGTTTATACTGGGGCTAAACTTGCTTCTAAGCAAATTACTTTTGAAGAGGTTGGTCAATCTTTAGGAACTAATATAACAAAAATTGAATATCAAAAAGCTAAATATGAGAATGGAGTTTTTTATGCTAATATACCTGTACTTGATATTCAATATGGCAATGTATGGTCATCACTTCCTCGTAAATTAATGCTTGATAATGGAATTAATATGGGCGATACTCTCAATATAAAAATATATAATTATACTGAGCTTGTATGGACTGGTGATGTTAAGCTTGTAAATACTTTCGGTGATGTACCTGAAAACGAAAATATGGCTTATTTTAATTCTGAGCTTAATTTTTCTGTAGCTGTTAATATGGGTAATTTCTCTGAAAGATATAAAGTATACAGCGGACCTAATTGGAGTATGGAAATTACAAAAAAATAATAAAATAATAAATTATAATGATGGGTTTTACAAAAAGCCCATTATTATAATTTATACTAATATAAATATGACAAAAATAGAACAATATCTCTTGAATACAAACAAAATAAAATTTTTCGATACTATTCACTGTGATAAAAATAAAAAGATAATAATAAAAAATAAGCATCTCAAAAAAACTAATGGAGCACAGATGGAAATACAAAATGCAGAAATAAAAAATGAAGAGTTAAAAAAATTATATCAAACTATAACTAAATGCATGAAATGCGAAGCTTTATGCAATAGCCGTAAAAATGTTGTATTTGGAAGGGGTGACGAAAAACCTGATATAGTATTTGTAGGAGAAGCTCCTGGTGCTGATGAGGATAGATTAGGTTTTCCATTTGTAGGGAGAGCTGGTAAATTATTAGATAAGTGGATTGAGAAGCTAAACATTTCTAACTACTATATTATGAATGCTTTAAAATGCCGTCCGCCTGAAAACAGAGACCCGCTTTTAGAAGAAAAAGATAATTGCAGAGCGTTCTTTACAAAACAACTTGAAATATTGAACCCTAAAATTATATGTGCATTGGGTAGACATGGATTTTCTAACCTTGTAGATTTTGATTTGAAAACTCCTTTTGGGAAGGTTAGAAACAATATTCATTATTATAATAACATACCTGTAATTGCAACATATCACCCTGCATATATATTAAGAAATCAAAAAGAAGAAATAAAAGTAATAGAAGATTTAGAGTTTATGATAAGGGAATTAGAAAAATTAAAATAAAACTCTTTATTATTAGGAAACAAATTTGAAAAGAATAATATTATTATTTTGTTTAAGTGCTTGTTTATACGCTCAAGAATTTGATTATCTCTTGCCTGATGATTTTTACACAAATGAATATAAAGAATACTACACCAATGATAAAGAAGAGCATATAGAAAACAAAAAAACAAACACTCCCACAAAACCAACTATATTTGACTATATAAACCCTTCATACAAAATAAAAGATACAATAATAACCCTGCAAGACTATCTCAATAAAGGCGGAGATATTAATGCTACAAACACAAACGGCAATACTATTTTAATGCAAGCTTCTGCAATAGGATATTATGATTTAGTTGACTATATAATAGATAAAAAAGCAGAAATAAATACTACAAACTCAAATGGTGAAAATGCTTTAATACTATCAGCAGATTATCCATATATATTAAATCTTCTAATAGAAAATAATGCAGATGTAAATGCTATAGACAATAAAGGAAAAACAGCTCTTCTTACTGCTGCCGAAAAAGGCAATATTATGTCTGTGCAGTTATTAATCAAAGAAAAAAGCAATATTAATCAAAAAGATATTTTGGGTAAAAACATATTGATGTATGCTGTTGAAAGTGAAAATTTAGATTTGGTAAAATATTTAGTAGAGAAAGTAAAAGTGGATATTAACGAAAAAGATGATTGGGGACAAAATGCTATATTTTATGTTACAAAAATAGAAATAGCTAGATATTTAATTTATAATGATATAGATTATAAAAGCAGAAACTCAATTGGATTAAAAGCTCATGAAGTATTAAAATATAATAATAAAATAAATGTATCTAACTATTTACAAAAATTATATAATGATGAATAATAAAAATATCTTTAAGTATTTTTTATATAAACCGAAAATATTTGCAGTATATTGGAGAGTATAATGAATATCAAAGTTATCTTATTATTTATAAGTATAAACATACTTCTATTTGCACAGTCTACTTCCAATGTTGGAGATAATAATATATTAATAAATACCGGAGTAGGAAGAGTAGATTATACAACATATACAATATATGCTGATGCTACTGCTGATATTCTCACAGATAAAGTTTTACACCCAGAGGCATTATTAATACTTCAAGAACAGGCAGAAGAAGAAACTTTTAGAACTCTTTATCAGACTTTAGGTAATATTATAGTTAATGGTGATTATACAGTTTATAACATTATAGAAGAAAATGCTAAATTAAGAGAAGATGTTATGGACTTTGTTAATGATGCAAGACTTTTAGGCGTATCTTACCCAAGCAGAACAAGTGTTAAAGTATTAATGGCTTTAGATATTATCACAAATCAGTTAATGTCAAACTTTATACAAAATATGAATATTTACAAACCTACACCAATAGTAACATATATTGATGCTGGAACTGATTATGACGGGCTTGTAATAGATGCCAGAGGAATAGGTTTTAAGCCTTCTCTATTTCCTACAATATATAATGAAAATGGCGATGCTATTTATGATATTGCTTATATAGACAAGCAAATTGCTTCTACTAATGGATATATAAAATATTCTACAAACTCTTTTTTAACCAATCAAATATCTACAAACATTACAGGCAAAAAACCATATAATATAGTAGCTTGGAGAACAAGAGGAAAATTTTCAAGTGATTTAGTAATAGGAAATGAAGATGCAAGCATTATATTAAGTGCCAAGAAATTAAAAGAAGCTATTAGAAATTGTAAAGTTACGGTTATAATAGACTAATAATAAGTTGTTTAATATTATGAAAAAGATAGAATATTATATTGATTATATATTTGAAGAAAATCAAGAAGATATTAAACAATATGTATTAAAACAAACAGATACTATAAACTTTAAAATAAATAAAAATAATATATCAAATGATAAATCTGTATACTCTAAAATAGTAGAAAAATACTTTCAAAAAGATGATGATAATGATTATATAATTAGGCTATTTAAAATTATTTCATTATATGATATAGACAATATTTATATATTTGAGTCTTTTATTATTAATATTATAGCAGGACTAAAAATAAAAGATGCTATATTAAAAACAATAAATTATAAAAAAATAGTAAACTACAATAAAGGTAATATTTCAGAACAAGAAATACTAAAAAGAAAATTTTGCATATTCACCTATTTTGATAATGCATATAAATATTTTCCAAACTATACAAATAATTATATTGAAAATATATATAAGCTAACATTTAAAGAAATATATAAAGAATATGATGATAATATAATAATACCATTAATAGCTTTAGTTATTGGGTATTATTTTAATAATAATGAAAAATATATAGAAAGAATTTTAGAATATTTGGATAATATAAATACTTTAGATGATATGCTTGCTGTTAGCATTATAATTGATAAAAATAAAAAAATAGAAAATAAATTTTTAGAGTTATTAAAACAATTAGAAAAAGATAATAAAAATCTTATAGCAGATTTTATTTATATAGCAAGGCTCCCAATAGAAAATAAATACTTTTTTGATTTTAACAATTATGATGATTATATGAGCTATTTAAAAGATTTGAATGCAGATAATTATATAATTTTTTTAATAAAGTATTTAAATAACAATATACACTCAAACTATAATAAAATATATTCAGAGCTTATAGAAATTAAAAAATATGATGATGAGACTTTTAATAAAATATATGAAGTATTAAAACTTTCAGATAATAATAAATATGCAATAGAATTAATGTCAATATTTAATTTAATAACAAATAGCGATATTAATAACATAAATTATTTTTTAAAATCTTTAGAAAAAGAATTGGAAGAATTTTTTAATATTAAGCATATAAAATACAATAGCATATATGATTTAATTAATGCTCTAAAAATATATAAAAATGATTTAACTATTAAGTTTAATAAGCGTATAATATTTTTATTGAATGTTTTTAATTGGTTTTATTATAGTAATGATAATGCTAAAAAAATTGTAAACGCTGTATTAGAATCTTTTCCATATAATTTAATGATTCCTATAATTATAAAAAACAATATAAACTTATTTAACAAAAATATAGACGATACAATAAAACAATATAATATAAATATAAAAGATTTACTAATATCCTATTTTTATAGCTACCCTATATATATATTTAAATCTCAATATATTATAGAACTATTAAATAAATATGATAATAAAATAAAAGAAACGTTTGAAGATACAGACTTTTTAAATATAGCATCAAACAAAAGCTATGCATTGATTGATTTTTTGGAATTAGTTTATATTAAAAATAATTTTGATGATTATAGTATTGTTTATAATATTTTAAATACTGATAATGAAATACTAAAAAAATATTCTCTAAACATTATTGCTGAAAATGAAGAGTTAAACAGAAAATATGTAGAGGATAATTTAGATAATTTTAAAGAGTTTAAAGAAATATTAAAAAAATGGAATTACAATAAAGAAGATTTTTGTTTTAAAAGCATTGAAGATATTTATAATTATGTTGATTATTATTATATAGACAATGAATTATTAAATTTTTTAGATAATGATTATTATAATACTTTCTCTAAAGAAAATACAAATATAAATGTTAAAGTATTAAAATACATATTAAATGAATTTTTAAAAATAGATAAACCCAATAAAATAAAAGATGTAGATAAAATATTAGAGTTTATAGACAGAAAATCTTTTATAGAAGCAATTGAAAAAGTAGTAGAATATTTTATAAATAACAATTTGATAGAAGATAATATAAAAATAATAACTCCTTATGCAATATATGCTGATGAAAGCCATATAGAAAAACTTCATCAACTATTAATAGATTGGAATAACAGTTTTAAAACACCATTAATATTATATACAATGCAATCAATAGCTATAAACGGTAAAACTTCAGCATTAAAAATGATTAACAAATTCGCTCTAAACAGCAATAATAAAGAAATAAAAAATAATATAAAAGACATTCTCGTTTATGCATCAGAAATATTAAATACAAATATAGATAATATCTTTGAAAGATTATTCCCCAACTTTGGCTTTGATGCAGAAGGCAAAAAAATAATAAATTACGGCAATAGAAGTTTTCAATTACAATTACTAAGCGATTCATATTTAGAAATTTTTGATATTCAAAACTCTTCAATAATTAAAGAATTACCAGATACAGAAGATGACGAAGAATTAAAAAAAGTAAAAGAAGATTTTTTATATACAAAACAAACATTAAAAGAAATTATTAATCATGAGAAAATAAAATTAACAAGAGCCTTAATAAACGGAAGAAAATGGGATTATAAAACTTTCTTTGAAGTATTTATAAATAATCCAATAATGCGTTATTTTACACTCTCATTCGTTTGGGGAGTTTATGATGAAAATGATGTTTTAATAGATTCTTTTAGATATATGGAAGATGGAGCATTTGTAACTATAGATGATGAATTATATGAACTTCCAGACAATTACTATATTGGAATATACAATATAATTGATGATGATATAGAAAAATTTTATAAGTGGAAAGAGCAATTTGAGCTTTATGATATAGAACAGCCAATTAATCAGTTTATGAATGAGCTTATAACATTAAAAGAAGTGAATGTAAAATATGATTCTATTATAATATTTGAAGGAATAAAAATTGACGCTTCGTACATAAATCAATTATGCAGAGAACTTGATATAAAAGACACTTATTTTAATGATAATGCTTCATATATGATATTTGATGATGTATTAAAAATAGTATGCAAAATTAATGCTTATGCTTATGGAGAAGAAATAGTTTTAGGCTCTATAGAGTTTTATGAGCTTGATAAGAATGAGAGATTAGGCAAAAAGATAAATCCATTTGAAATTAGTCGAAAGTTTGTTAGTTCTATATTATATTATTTATCGTTGGGGTTATACGAATAAAAGATTTTCAGTATATATCTAATTATATTTTGTAGTTTTTGTTTTACTCAACTTTTTCCCGCCGCAAAAAGTTGCAAAAAATGCATATACCATAGTTAATATCTTATGAATATATATAAAATAATACTTGTATTTTAAGCTAAACAATGCAGTTCTTCGCGAAGCGTATCCAAAGGATATAAGGTTCTTTTATACCAATAAAAGAACTGGGGGTGTGTACCCTAAGGGCACGTTTCGCAGTGGTAAGCCTACCACAAATAAAAAACTAAAAATATGTTTTTTAACAAACTTAAAAACTTATTTAATAAAAAAAGATAGCACTAATATAAGCACTATCTTTTATAATCTAAACAATATTAAAAAATCTTTATTTCAATACAAATTTATTTAAGTATTCATAAACAAATATAGCAAGTATTATAAGCGGTATAATATAGCTGCTATAAAGTCTTAAATATGCAGGGAATTTTACTCCCTCACCAGTATTAACCTCTTTAAGAAAATTATCAAATCCCCAGCCAAACTTTCTCGTACAGAAAAATAAAGTAACCAAAGCACCAAGAGGAAGTATATTATTACTTACTATAAAGTCTAATAAATCAAGTATTACAGTACCCTCGCCTAAAGGATTAATATGTGATAAAACATTAAAACCTAAAGCAGTAGGCAAGCTTCCAAAGAACACTACTAAAAACAATATTACAGAAACTTTTTTTCTTGATAATCCAAACTTATCCATAGCAAAAGAGTATATATTTTCAAATACAGCGATTATAGTAGTAAGAGCAGCCATAGCAAGGAATAAGAAGAATAAAGAGCCCCATAATCTTCCTAAAGGCATAGAGTTAAATATATTAGGCAAAGTAACAAAAGTTAATCCAGCTCCCTGACCAGGATTAACATTAAAAGCAAAACTAGCAGGAAATATTAAAAGACCAGCAAGCAAAGCTACTAATGTATCTAATGCCACAACTATAAGAGCTTCACCTGTTAATCTTTGTTTTTTATCTATATAGCTTCCGAATATAGCCATTCCGCCCTGACCAACACTAAGAGAGAAGAAAGCCTGTCCAATAGCAGCATAAAATATACCAATAAAACCAGAAAATCCGCCGCCAAATAATTTATTAAAATCAGGAATTAAATAGAATTTTAATCCCTCAACAGCACCGTCTAAAGTTACAGCTCTTATTATTAATACTATAAGCAAAGCAAATAAAGATATCATCATAAATTTACTTGCTCTCTCAACTCCGTTTTGAAGACCAAAGGAACAAATTAAAATACCTATTAATACACTAACACCCATCCAAAAAACTAAAGTAGAAGGGCTTCCAAGTACGCCATTAAAAAAAGTTCCAATTTGGTCAGCACCTAATGAAGTAAACTTACCAGTTAAAGTAAAATAGAAATAAGCTAAACACCAACCGCATATAGTAGTATAAAATAACATAAGAAGTACATTACCAATAATCTGAACATAGCCTATTTTGTGCCAATGCTGACCTTTCTTCTCTAATTTTAGAAAAGAGTTAGATATATCATGTCCGCCAGCTCTTCCTACAGCAAACTCCATAATCATAGGTATAGTACAAAAGGCCACTATAGATATAATATAAAGTACAACAAAAGCACCTCCGCCGTACTGACCTGTAATATAAGGAAATCTCCAAACATTACCCATACCTACAGCACAACCAGCTGAAACAAGTATAAACCCTAATCTGCTGCCAAGTTTTTCTCTCTCTTTCATAAATAGTTCTCCAATAAAAACATTTAAAAAACATTAAAAAAATATTATGTTTCTATATACAATAATGTAGTATGATATTATATAAAACAAATAAAATCAATAGCTAACACTTTTTAATATACATTTTATTGACAAAAAATTTTACTGTTATATACTTTTTTAATGAGTTCATCTATCAATTTATCTACAAACATTAAAACTCAATTAAGACATGAATTAAGATTAAACGCTCAAACAAAATTATGGCTAAATACAATATCAATGCCCGCAATAGAATTAAAAGAAAAGATAGAAAAAGAAATGGAAGAAAACCCTTTTCTTGAATATGATTTAAAAAATAGTAGTAGTAAAGATATTGATAATATTATAGAGAACACACTTCAAAGCGAGGGCGAAAGCCTATTTGAACACCTTAAAACTCAAATAAATATAGCATTTGATAATAAAAAAGATATAGAATTAGCAGAACATATATGCAGTTTTATAGATAAAGACGGATATATAAAGACACCATACGAAACAATATCAGAAACATTGAATGCAAATATAAAAGATGTACAAAGAATAATTAATATATTAAAAACTTTCGACCCATTAGGAGTTTGTGCGAAGAATATTGAAGAATGTTTATCTATACAGCTTAAATCAAGAGATGATATAGAAGATAGTATAAAAGAAATAGCTATAAAGATAGTAGAAAATTACTTAAAAGAGCTTGGTAAAAAAAATTATGACTATATAGCAAATGAGATGAATATCACTAAAGATAAAGTACTCGAAGCTCTAAAAATAATACAAACATTAGAGCCATACCCTGCAAGAGAATATGACACTACACCTATAAAATATATAGTACCTGAAATTTTTATATTCAAAGAAAACAATGAGTGGGTTGTAAAAACTAATGAAAGCTTCATAAAACCCTTGAAAATTAGCAAAAAATATAGTAAACTAATAAATGAGGGGAAAAATAGTAGAGAAGATATAAACTTTTTGAAAGAAAAAAAGAAAATGGCTGAAAATTTAATAAATGCCGTTAGTGAAAGAAAAAAAACACTATTAAAAGTAGGCGAAGGATTATTAAAATTTCAACTTCCTTTCTTTGAAAATGGAAAAGAGTTTATAAAACCCTTAAAATTACAAGATTTATCATTAGAAGTTTCTTTAAGTGAGTCCACAATAAGCAGAATATCTAATGGTAAATACTTAAATACAGTTTGGGGTACTTTTTCTATAAAATATTTCTTTTCAAAAGAGCTTAAAGGTGGCATATCCTCAAGAGCGGTGAAAGAAATAATAAAAAGAATAATAAAAGATTCCCCTGTTAAATTGACTGATGAAAAAATAAGGCTGATATTAAAAAGCGAAGGTATTGATATATCAAGAAGAACTGTTGCTAAATATAGGCTTTCATCATCAATATTATGAAAACAAAAGGAGAAAATTTTATGCATCAAAACATCATAGGTAAAAACGTGAGAATCACTAAAAATGTAAGAGAACATATAGCTAATAAGATGCAAAATATAAAAGTTCATTCTGATAAAATCATAGATGCTAATATTATATGTGAGCATATACATGAAGAATATATAGTTCAAGGTACTATTACTTTCGGTAAACAAGTATTCCATGATAAAGAAAAAGAAAAAGACTTGTATGCAGCAATAGATACAATGTTCCAAAAAATAGAAAGAAAGGTTAGAAAATCTAAAGAGAAAAATATAGATAAATCTCAAAGAGCTGTAGTTGATAAAACTGTACAAACTGATGAAGATGATGCTTCTTACTCTATAAATACAGTATCTTTATATGAAAAACCTTTAGATGAGATTGATGCTCTTGTTATATTTAATCATGATAAGAGGCCGTATCTTGCTTATTTCCCTATAAAGAGAGAAGAGGATTTATACAGCGTAAAAATAGGTAAATATCCTTCTTATCTATTTAAAGGAAATGATTCTAAAACTTATGAAATATATGAGAGCGATGATTCTAATTCTTGGAATATAGATGAAGTAAGTTTAACTAGCGATAATAATATAGATGCTAGTTCAAGCAAAAAATATGAATTAAGAGAATATAATGTGAGTGAGGCAGTAAACTACTTAACAGAAAATAATAATGAAAAGTTTGTAGTATATGTAAGCAGTGTTACTGGTCAGGTAGAGGCTTTATATAAAGAATCAGATATATCTTTTACTTTAATAAGAATATTTGAGTTATAATTTTTTATAAATTAATACTATTTTGGAGGGCTTAATAAAAATGAGCTTGATAGACTATATCAATAAAGATGCAATAATGATAGATGTTCAAGAGACAGATAAAGAACGTTTGCTCTCTAAAATGGTAGAAAGGCTTAATGAATGCGGGCTCTTGCTGAATAAAGATGAAGCAGAACACTCGATTATGGCTAGAGAAAAGCTTATGAGTACAGGAGTTGGAAGCGGTATAGCTATTCCGCATGCCAAAACAGATGCTGTAAAAAAAATAGTCTTGACTGTTGCTACTATAAAAAATGGAATAAATTATAAATCTGTAGATAAGAAAAAAGTATTTATAGTTTTTATGCTTCTTGCTCCTAAAGATTCTGCATCAGAGAATTTAAAAGTATTAACTACAATAGCTAAAATACTTAGAGATAACAGTCATTTTGTAGAGAAACTTATAAATACAGAAAAAAATGAAGATATAATATCTCTTATCGCTAAAGAGGAAATGAAATTATAATGCCTAAAAAAATAAATGTTGAAAAATTCCTTGAAATCAACGAAAACAGAAACAACATCTTAAAAATAAGAAGATTAACAGGTTTAATTGGAATGAAAAATGAAATATACAGCTGCGATGTCAATAGACCTGGTATGGCATTATTTAGATATTTTCAGGATTTCGCTTTTGAAAGAATACAGATATTCGGTAAGGGCGAAGGTAATTATGTTGTAACTTTAGATAAAGAAAATAAGACTGATATATTTGAAGAGATGCTTTCTTATAAGATTCCTGTATGTATATTTACTTATGGCTTAGTACCGCCTGAATCTTTTATAGAAATTGCTAAGAATAATAATATATGTGTTATTGTTACTGAGCTTCCTACTAATGAGTTTGTTCTATCCATGCAAAACTTAATAGAAGAGGAGTTTTTAGAGTCTTTTAGAGTTCATGGCGGGCTTGTTGAGGTTTTTGGTGTTGGCATTTTAATATTAGGTAAAAGCGGTGTTGGTAAGAGTGAGGCTACTTTAGAGCTTATATATAAAGGTCATAGGCTTATAGCAGATGATACTGTTGAGTTTAAAAAACTAAAAGACGGCAGAATTATTGGTAAAAAGCATGATGTTATCAAGCATAAAATGGAAGTGAGGGGTATTGGAATAGTAGATATAAGCAGGCTTTCTGGTATGAGTGCTATTAGAGATAAAAAAAGGCTTGATTTGGTGATAGAGCTTGAACAGTGGAAAGATGATGAGCAATATGACAGAATGGGGCTTTATGATAAAACTTATAATATATTAAATACTGAAATACCTTATATAAAATTGCCTGTACGTGCCGGAAGAAATATATGTATATTAATTGAAACTGCTGCTAAGAATTTACGTCTAAAAGAGATGGGCTATAACAGTGCTAAAGAATTAGACAAAGATTTAATAGAAGCTATGCAAAAGAAAGGTTCATAAAAACATATCTATATTAAAAAAGGATTAAAAATATATGTCAAAAATAGCTGTTGGTATGAGTGCAGGAGTAGATTCTACAACAACGGCAAAACTTTTAAAAGAACAGGGTAATGAAGTTTTTGGTGTTACTATGCTTCTTTGGGACGGTGATGAGAGAGCTCCTTTAGCTGGTTCTTGTTATGGTCCTTATCAAAACAAAGTGGTAGAAGAATGCAAAAAATATGCTGCTCAAATTGGAATTGATTATTATGCTTTTAATGTTAGTGAATTATTTCAAAAAAAAGTAATAGATTATGTAAAAAATTCATACAAAAAAGGACTCACTCCCAACCCTTGTATAATGTGCAATAGAGAAATTAAGTTTATGGCTTTGTTTGATGCCATAGAAAAAAGTGGTTTAACTTTCGATAAATTTGCTACTGGGCATTATGCTGGTGTAAGATATGATGAAGAGGAAAAAAGATATATACTCTTAAGAGGCAAAAATCATATAAAAGACCAATCTTATTTTTTATACAGATTAACTCAAGAGCAATTATCCAAAATAATGTTTCCTATGTATGAAATGACTAAAGAAGAGACAAGAAAGTTAGCAAGAGAGTACAATCTTATTGATGTGGCAGAGAAAAATGACAGTCAAGATTTTTTTGCTGGAGAATATCATAGGCTTTTTGATGAAGATTTAGAAGGAAATATTGTGCATATAGAAACTAATGAAATATTAGGAAAACATAATGGAATATGGCATTATACAGTTGGTCAGAGAAAAGGACTTGGCATTGCATACAAAGAGCCTCTTTTTATTATATCATTAGACAGCAACACTAATACTGTTTATGTTGGAAATAAAAATCACACCATTATAGATAAAGTTACAATATATGACATAAATTGGATAGTAAACAAAAGAGAAAAAGAGTTTACAGCATTGGTAAAAACAAGAAGTGCTCATAAAGGTACTATGGCTAATGTTGTGCCGATAGATGACAATAGAATAGACATACATTTTTTAGAGCCTACAGGTATAGTAGCCAAAGGACAATCATGCGTTTGCTATGACGGCGAGATTACATTGTGCGGCGGAATTGTATATTAAAACAATATTTTCTATCAATTTTTTCTTGTTCTTTTTCCCGCAGCAAAAAGAACCAAAAAGTGCAAGTGCTATATCTTTTTATATTTGTAATATGTATTAAGTATAAAATAATACATTTATTTTAAGCTAAACAATGCAGTTCTTTTGCTTCTTTGCGGCACGCCTTACCTAAAGGTACTCCTTTCAGTCGCCGGCACTCCTTTCAGTCGCAAAAGAAGTAGGGGCATGTACCCTAAGGGCACGCTTCGCAGGGGGCAACGCCACCACAAACAAGAAATTTTTAGTATATAATTAAACAATTATGTTTTATTATTATAAGTATTTGTTTTTGTTCAACTTTTTTGTCGCTCTCGCTGTGCGGATTTCGTAAGGTTTTCAGCATTCGCATATATTTTATGAAAGTGCAAATGTTTTAACTTTTTATCTTCGATGACATTATCATAAATACCGTAGACAAAACAACAAGAATAGAGCCTAATAATATATTAATAGTTAAAGTTTCATTATAAATAAATATAGAAGCTATTACTGTTGTTGTTGGTTCAAACATATTTAGTATTGAAGCAAGCGAAGAGCCAAGTTGTTTTACACCATAAAGTAAAAGCCCTAAAGAAAATATTGTGCAAAATAAAGATATAATAAGAAAATTATTAAATACATTTATACTGTCAATCATTTTCAAACTATTAGTTGATATACCCCATACAAAAAATACTATAGATACAAACAAAGACATATAAAAAATAGAAACCATAGTATCAAGTTTAGCAAATGATGCCTTTTTATTTGATATAATATATACACCATAAGTCACAGTTGTTATTAAGGCATATATTACACCCTTAAAAGATTCTACTTCTACAATTCTTGTTAAAAGAACTATTCCTATAACAGCAGAAATTACAGATAGTATTTTTAATATATTAATTTTCTCTTTATAAACTATAGCCATCAATATAATTACTACAACAGGATATCCAAAATGAATCATATTAGTAAGCCCTGCTGATATATATGATAAAGAAAGAGACAAAAAGAAAAATGTTAAACCAAGTCCAATTACACTAAATAATATAAGCTCTAAAAATTGTCTTTTATCTATTTTAAAACTTTTTTTTCTTATAAGTATTATAAAAAATAAAAATATTGCTGTAAAAGCATATCTATAAAAAACTATAGCTACAGATGAATAATTTTCTCTTATAATATTTTTTGTAAATATTGGAAGAAAACCATAAGCAATAGACGCTATGATTACTAATAATACATTAATCATTTTACTTAGCTCTTCTTATCTTAACATCAAAGCGTTCTTCTACCAAACTAATTAATTCAGGCAGCTTTTGCTCTGCTATCATTTTTAATTTTTCTCTGTCTATTCTCTGAGCAGGGGAACCAAGCATAACAGAATTTGATTCTATTTTTACATTAGTCATAACACCGCTTTGTCCGCCTAATATAACTCTGTCACCCAAAGTAACATGGTCAGCCAAACCAACCTGTCCTGCAAGCACACAATGATGACCTAATTTACTGCTTCCTGCAATTCCAACCTGTGATACAATTATAGAATGCTCTCCTATGTCGCAGTTATGAGCAATTTGAACTAAGTTGTCTATTTTTACCCCTTCTCTAATAATTGTAGAGCCTAAAGTTGCCCTGTCTATACAAACATTAGCACCTATTTCAACATCGTTTTCTATAACAACATTTCCCCTTTGAGGAATTTTCATCTGCTTGCCATTAACTTCAAAAAATCCAAAACCATCATTTCCAATAACAGTAGATGAACCTATTATAACATTGTTTTTTATTATGCATCTGTCATGTATAGAAACATTTGAATGTATGATGCAGTTCTCCCCTATTTCAACATTATCTCCCAAAAATACTCCGCTCTCTATTACACTGCCTTTAGCAATTTTTACATTCTTTCCAATATGGGCATTATCTCCTATATAGGTTTCTTTATCTATTTTTGCATTATCTTTTATAACGGCAGTATTTTCTATAGTGCCTAATGGATATTTTTTATCTTCAAATAAAATATAAAGAAGTTTTATAAATGCTTCTTTCGGATTTGCATGAATAATAGCAGTTTTCTTTTTAAAATCTTCTATTGTGTTTGCTAAATCCTCTCTTAAAATAATTGCACTCGCTTTACTATTTAAAGCAGTTTCTATATATTTATTATTGTCAACACAAACTATAGAGCCTTCTGATATATCATTAATAGGAGAAAGTGTTGTTATATTAATATTATCATCTCCTAATGTTTTTATAGCATTCAAAAATTTAGCAATATCTTTAATATTCATATTAGCTCCATTTATAAAGTTATTAAAAAATATATCTCATTTTATAAACAAATATGTTTTTTTGCAAATTTATATTTTTTTATTATATTATTTTTAAAATAAAAAACGCTATAGATAATAAAATATAATAAAATCCATAGCGTTTAATATTGTTTTATTTACTATTTATTATTTTGATGTTAATGAAGTTAATAAATTATTCATATCAGCTATTTCTTTTTCTTGGTCAGCTATTATTCTATTAGCAATCTCTTTAATTTTATCATCTTTTGTAGAAGCTAATATTTGTTTAGAAGCATTAACAGCACCTTGATGATGAGGTATCATTCCTTTAATAAAATCTATATCATTATCTCCAGTAACTTCTATCATAGACATTTCCATCATCATATCATTCATAATTTTCTCTGCTTCATCACCAAAAGCAACAGTATCTATATCACTATAGTCTGTGTTTTTTGCTTTTAATTCATCTACTAAAGCTTTAAACTCTTCTATCTCTTTCTCTTGGGCTTTTATAATATTATTAGCTAAAGTTTTTAGAGTTTCATTTGTAGTAGTTTCAAGAAGTATTTTAGAAGAATCTATAGCACCTTGATGATGAGGTATCATATTAACTAAAAAATCAACATCTATATTTTTAGTTTTCTCAAAAGCCTGAGCCATCATAGGAGCATGCATTGCATCTATTATTTTAGAACCAGAAACATTATGTGCTGCATGTGCATTATGCGTATTTTCTGCATTATTAGTTTGCACTGCAGAAGCTGTATCTGTTTTTTGAGTACAAGAAACAGTAAAAACTAACATCATTATAATAGTAATTAAAGTTAAAAAAATTTTCATTATGTAAATATCCTTTAATAAAATTTACTATTATAACATTTTATATATATAAATCGTAAAATAAATTATATAGATTCATCTTTTAACAAATTATTAAATTGTGCCTTAGAATAAACTTCTATTTTGTCATTATGAAGTACATAACTTTTAGCACTGCTTGTAAGGTCTACTGGTACAATTAATATTCCATTTTTAGCGCCAGCCTCAGAAACAAGCATTAAAAAATCTCTAATCATAAGTTCGCCAATCTCTACATTATTCCATCTTTTAAAAGATATTAGAGTTAAATCTTTTTTGCTGCTTTTCATGTTATATGCTAAATAATCTACTTCATCACCGTAACTATTCTTTCCTTTCTCTCCTGTATATTCCTGAACAATTGAATGTGATAATTTATTTCTTATAATATTTTGGCAAACCTTCTTAAAATCAAATATGCTCATTTTAAATATTTTATCTATTTTATTTGTAGTAGCAAATGTATTTGGTTTATTTTCGTTTACAGAAATCTTTAATTGATTTAATACCGCATCAACATTAATTGTAGGTTTTACATCTATTAAAGCTGCTATATAATCAAAATCTATAAAAGAAGCCTCCCATAAGTTTATAGTTTTATCCCAAAATGCTGTTAAATCTTTATCTATGTAATTTTCAAAATTATCATTTTTATATTTCTGTAAAGAATATGAACCTGAATCTTTTATTTTATTTAATTGATCTGATGCTTTGTATATTTCAGATAAATAGCTTAATATTTTATCAACATCATAAATATTAAAATCATTTAGGTTAAATGATTTTATACTTCTAAAAGCTTGTATAGAAAAATCTATATCTCTTAAAAAATATGAATAGAAGGCATAATCAAATACTAAAGAAGATATTTTTTTGTCAAATTGAGGAATTTTATATAAAGAGTATATTTTATCATAATATTCTTTAAATAATTTACTGTCTTCTAATTTGTATAATATAAATAAATATATTTTGTTCAAATAAAATACATAATTATCATCATGAAATTTATCTGCAAGTGTTATTTCTAAGAAAGATCTTGCTATATTAGTTTCTTCAGATATTAAGTAAAGCGAAATTAAAGATTTAGCTATTTGTTTTGAGATTTCTTTGCTATTTTTTTCTTTATTTACTCTTTTGTATAGTGTTTCTAAGAATGCAAGAGATTTTTTATAATCTTTAACTTTGTAGAATGCAAATGCTGCTGCTTTAATATCATCAATATCAAATTCTTCTTTTGAAGATAATGCTTTAGAAAAATAATCACAAGCTATTTTAAAACTGCCTTCATAAGTCAATATGGTAGCAACCTTTATAGCATATATTGTATTTTTAGGGTCTATTTTAAAAACAATAGCAGAATATTTTAATGTGTTTTCTCTATTTCCTAATGAAGAATATTTTTCTTCCAATTTTTTTGCTGCATCAAGCTGAGCCTTTCCTCTTAAATATCCTATATCCATTAATTGCTCATATTTTTTTAAAGCCTCTTCATTCTCTCCAATATTCTCTTCTAACATTGCAAGTTCATATATTGCTTCATAATCATTTTCATCTTTAGCAATTCTTTTTTTTAATTCTAATATTCTCTCTTTGCTTAATTTACCTGATACTTTTCCTATTTTATTATCTTTGTTTGCAATTATTTTTTTTATTAATATAAATGTAAGAAAAGCTAATACTATTAATGTTATTAAATATACAACTATATTATTCATAAATTATCTCTTTATCCTTTCACTATTTTTCAAGAAATATTTTATATTATTTTTTATTTTAAATAAAGTTATATTTAAAAATATTTTACAATTATATATTTTATGATTCTACTTGCAAAAAGCGGTTTTTTTGATAAAATCTATTTAATTTTTTACAGTTTAGGTTTTATATTTCTATGAATTATTTGATAACAGGTCCTATGTTTGCAGGAAAGTCTAAATATTTAATAAAGACTTTAGATTATCTTCTTATGGAAAAAAGTGATATTAAGATACTATTTATATATCCTAATATTTCTTATAGGGGATATTTTTGCAGAGACAAAAATGTTGTGCTTGATAAGAGAATAGATATTCTTACTGAAGAAGAATTAGAAGATAAATTTACTAATTTTGATAATATAGAAGATTATTTATCTAATTATGATGTTGTAGGTATTGATGAGTTTTGTTTTTTAAATAAGACTACAGATTTCATTAAATTAGTAAAAGATTTCTCAAAAAATAATATCAATATAGATTTTTATATAGCTTCTTTGGACATGGATTTTAAGAGGAATTATTGGGAGAGTGTGAGCAGTTTAATTGAAGAAGATTTGATTGATGTGCATATAAAAGTTTTTGGCAAATGTGATTGCGGAAGGAAGGGGATATATTCAAAAAGAATAGTTAAAGATGTTGATAGAATTGTGATAGGAGATAATATATATAAGTGTGTATGCAGATACTGCTACGAAGGCGAAGATGATGTTAAATTAGATTTATAATCAATTTTTATTTAATATAATTTGTAAGCTCGCCAATATTTTCTATAGAGCAAGTGATTTTATCTCCAATTTTCATATATTTAGGCGGATTAAATCCCATACCAACCCCAGAAGGTGTGCCTGTAGCTATAATATCTCCTGCTTCAAGCGTCATACCTTTAGATATATCGCTTACTAATTCATTTATATTATGCAGCATATATTTTGTATTTGAGTTTTGTCTTAACTCATCGTTTAGAGTTGATTTTATGTTTAAATTATTTATATCTTTTATATCATCTTTATACACGATGCATGGCCCCATTGAGCTATAAGTATCTAAACTTTTTCCTTTGTACCACTGAGAATGTTCTTTTTGTATGTTTCTTGAAGATATATCATTAAAAATAGTGTATCCGAATATATATTCTTTTACTTCATCTATTTTTATATCTTTTGCTTTTTTAGCTATAATAACGGCTAATTCTGTTTCGTAATCTAATGCCTCATCTAAATCTAATCTTGAGTTTATATTATGATTATGCCCTATTATATAAATAGCTCTTTTAGAGAAATATACGGGTTTTTTGTTTTGTACATCATTAATATTGTTTTTTACTTCGTTAATATGATCTTGATAATTAACTCCTACACATATAATATCATGTATTGGTTTCGTTATAGGCGATAGCAGCTGAATTTTTTCTATTGAATAAGTTTGTTTAAAAGTATCTATTTCTTTTTCTAATTTAGACAATATATTTTTATTGCAATTTTGAATAAAATCAATCATATTATAATTTTTAAACTCTGGTATAATGTCTGCTATAGGTATAACACTTTTTTCATTTCTGGTTAAAATTCCTATAGCTTCGGTATTATTCCACTCTAAAAAAGATACAAATTTCATATTATTCTCCAAAAAACTTTAATTAATTATAATAAATAGTTGCAGTTTTTCAAGTAAAATGAAAAAAAATGTATTTTTTTTAGTTTTCTTATACATCTAATTTATTTTTATAAAAAAAATCCGATAAAGATATGTAGTATTATTATATTAAACCTATACAAAATTAATACTTGACTAATGGGTTAAATATTATTATACTTTAAAAATAGGTAACTAGTATTTTTAGGAGACTAATGATGAAAAAACTAATTTTAGTAATCTTTTTAGTGAGTTTTAGTACGCTTTTTCCAGCATTTGAAGTTGATGTTATAGGTCAGCTTAGTGCTGTAACAGGATTTCCAATTTTGGACTCTCAAACTGTAAAAATTAATGGTTCAACAGAAGTAAGACCAGAACTTTCCGCTCAAATAGGTTATATGCTTCCTATGCAAAACGGATTAAAAGGTATAAGTCTTTTAGGTGATGTTATGATAGAACAAAGTACCATAGGTATTACTTATCCTGGAGACAAAAAAATAGTTAATAAAGAAAGCGGATTAAGTATGGGTTTAGGTTTTACAACTAAATTTGTAATCGGTAATGTTAATAGTTTAATTCCTAGAGATACTGTTTTAGGTGTTGGAGTTGCTGCTAAGGCTTTAATATATGCTCCAAATATAGTACTTACTATGACTCCGCCTCCTATAAGTATTTATCTCAAAACTTTTGTAGAACAAAGATTTTTCATATCAAGACAATTAGCTTTTGTCGTAGGACTTAATTTATATTTAGATTATATGCTTCCTATGACTTATAAAGTTGATCAATTGTTTATGGGTTATTTTGTAACTAGTTATCTTGATTTAGGTATAGGTCTTAGCGTAGGACTTCACTTCGGAAATTAATTTTTATTATAAATATATTTTAGGAGCTATTAAAAAATTAATAGCTCCTTATTTATTTTTTTTGATAATATATTATAATTCTATCTATTAATACTATAAATTTCTTTTTATGATTTATTTTCAATTTGGTTAATAATTATATATTGGGGAGAGAATATTGAAAAAAAAGATTTTCCTTATTTTATCTGTATTCATTTTTTACAGTAATATTTTATTTAATGATGTAGTTAATAGCATAGTTGGAGTTGTTGGTTCTATTCCTATTACTTATGAGGATTTTGTAAGCAGGAAGTCTTTTTTATCTCTTCAGGCTAGATCTATTGGTAAAAAAATTAATGATGATATGGTTTATAAGGATTTAGTTGAAGAGAGGATAATGTATTTAAAGCTTAAAGAATATAATTATGTTATAGAAGAAAATGATGTTAACAGAAGACTCGAAAATATTGCAAGTCAATATAATCTTACCTTAGACCAATTTGCAAAGCAATTAAAATCTGAAGGCATATCTTATGAAGAGTACCGCAATTCTATAAAAAAACAAATAGCTATGGAAAATTTGAGCGGGCTTGTTGTTAATAACACAGAAATTACCGATGCAGAAGCTGATGAGTATTATAATAACAGTAAAGATAAAACAGCTTTTGAAGTAGATACCTTAGTAAAACTTTCTTGGATATTTTTCAAAGCTACAACATTCACAGAAAAAGGTGAAAAACAAGAGTTAGCTGATAGAGTTAGAGGAATGGCAGCAAGAGGCAATGATTTTGCTGAGTTAGCTAAAAAATATAGCGATGATGAAAAAACAAAAAATTATGGCGGAGATTTGGGGTATAATCTTTTATATGATGCAGGAAAACGTTCTTTGCCTGCACAGGTAAATGCTGGGCTTACTTTGGCAAAAAGAGGATATAAAGTAGGAACTGTAAGTTCAGTGCGTGAATTAGTTGGCAAGGGCTTTTATATAGTAAAAATAGTAGAAATACAAAAAGATATGGATAGTATTCGTACAAGAGTAAAAAACTATCTAAGCGAGATTCGTATGAGAGATTCTTTTGTAAAATGGCTTGATGATGAAACTAAAAGAGTTACTATAAAGTTATATAAATAGTGTTGACAGAATTGTAAAAATATAGTATAATATATTACTCATGTAATAGTATAAATTTAAAATTAATATAAATGGAGAAAAACCATCATGTATGCAATAGTAGAAGTAAAGGGAAAACAATACAAAATAGAAAAAGGTCAAGATATCTTAATAGAATATTTGGGCGATGATGCTAAAGAATCACCAGAAATAAAAACGCTCCTTCTAAAAAAAGATGATGAAAGCGTAGTTGTTGGAACTCCTTATGTAAATGGAGTAAAAATAATCTCTAAAATAGTTGAAAGCTTAAAAGGTGATAAAGTAGTTATAGGAAAACACAAAAGAAGAAAAGACTACAAAAGAAAAACAGGTCATAGACATAAATATCATAAAATCACTATAGAAGATATTACATTAGCTTAAGTTTATAATGTCTTCTTTATTCAGTGTTGTTTATAATAGTGATGGTGTTATAATAAAGGTTACTATAGAAGGACATGCTGGAATAAAAAAGTCTGGTGAAGGTTATGAGGTATGTATAGCTTTGAGTGCGTTATCTCAGGCTATGCTCAATACTCTTACTGAAATAGTTGGAAGCAAGAGTATTAAACATAAAATTAATGATGGATATTTAAGCTTTGAATTGATTGGTTTTGATAAACTTAATAAAGAAAAAGCTTATGAGTATATTACAGTTAGTAGAGGATATTTACTAGGTATAAAATCTCTTATTAAAGAGTATCCCGACTACATAAAATATAAAGAGGAGTTAAAAAATGGCACATAAAAAAGGCGGCGGAAGTTCAAAAAATGGACGTGACAGTCAATCTAAACGTTTAGGTGTAAAAGTTTATGGTGGAGAAAAGGTTGTATCTGGTAACATTATAGTTAGACAAAGAGGTACACAATTCCATGTTGGTAAAAATGTTGATATAGGTAGAGACCATACTATTTTTGCAACTGCTAATGGTGTTGTTAAATTCCACACTAATAAGTTTGGTAAAAAAACTATAAGTGTAATAGCTGAATAATATTATACACTAAAATATATTATTTTTATTAATATCCTATTCTTATTTAAGAGTGGGATATTTTTGTTTATTTGTTATATTTAAACCAAGAGGATAATTATTTTATGAGAATATTATTTATAGCTTTAGGGTTTATATTTCTTGGAATAGGTGCTGTCGGTATAGCTGTGCCAATTTTGCCCACTACCCCTTTTTTGCTTTTAGCTTCATTTTTCTTCGCAAAAGGCTCTAAAAGGTTTCATGATTGGTTCTTATCTACAAAATTATACAAAAAATATTTAGAGAGCTTTGTAAAATCAAGAGCCATGACTCTAAAAGGAAAATTAACTATACTTATACCTGTAAGCTGCATGCTTATAATTACATTTATTTTAGTAGATAATATATATGCTCGTATAGTTTTAGTGATATTATTCATTTCAAAATATGTTTATTTCTTCACGCAAATAAGAACTGTTTCAGAGGAAGAGCTAAGTAAGATGAGAATAAGCTATCAAGAAGAGCAGTGATTTTTTGATATGCAATAAAAATTAGTATGCAGTAAAAATTTGTAAATTATAAAATATTAATTAAAAGCTATGTTAATATACAAAAGGCTTTATTTATAAAACAACATAAATAAAGCCTCAAAAATAAAATAAGCATTTATAAAAAATTATAATTCGTAAAAAATTATTATTTACCTGTTACTGTTATAGTATCATAATTAGAAAAGTCATTTCTGCTTTCTAAATCTTTTTTCTCATAATCTTTTAGAGGTATTTTATTTCTTATAGCAGCATAAACTGTAGGAACTATTATCAAAGTAAACATAGTTGAAAGTAAAAGCCCTCCTAACACAGCAATAGATAAAGGCTGATACATTTCATTTCCGCTTCCTCCAGATAATGCCATAGGTAAAAGCCCTAATATTGTTGTAAGTGTTGTCATTAGCACTGGTCTTAAACGCCTAGGTCCAGATTCTAAAGCAGCCTCATCGCCATTAATATGTTTTTCATGCATAAGCTGATTCATATAGTCTATAAGCACAATTCCATTATTTACTACGATACCAATAAGCACTATAAAACCTATACCGCTATACACGCTTAATGTTTGCCCGCTTATAAACAATGCTATCAAAGAACCAGCAAAACCAAATGGAATTGCTAATGCTATAACAAAAGGTGCGATAAGCGATTCAAATTGACTTGCCATTATTGCATAAACTAAAACTAATGCTAATATCAAAGCCTGAACTAACTGTAAAAATGCTTCATTCATATCCTCAAAATCTCCTGCATAATTAATACTAAATCCTGAAGGTATAAATACTTCATTTTTTATTTTTTCTTGAACATCAAACATTACATCGCTTAAGGCTCTATTATAAGCAGAAGCTTTTATGCTTGTTATTCTTGTGCTGTCTTTTCTATCTATCTCTGTAGGTCCGTAACTTTTCTCTATAGTTGCTATTGAGGATATAGGCACTATTCCTGCTGTTGTAGGTATCATTAATCTTGATATATCATCTATGTTAAGTCTATCAGGTTCTCCAAGCTGAACATTAACATCTATATCTGTAACATCAGAATTGTTCGGTGTCATAGTTGTTGCTGCTGTACCTGCGAAACTTGTTTTAATAATATTTGCTATGGTGTTTACATTGACACCCATTTTTGCCGCTATCTCTCTATTAACATATACTTTCAATTCTGGGTTTGAATCATCTCTTGTAAGTCTTGGCTCTCTTATTCCTTCTATATCAGATATTGCATTTATTATATTGTTTGCTATTTCTGTGGCTTTATCCAAATCATCGCCTACAAGCTCTATTTCAATTTCTTGTCCGCCTGTGCCACCATTTCTGCCTCCGCTGCCTATACCTGAAGTATTTATTGATGCTATATTTATTTGAGCAGGATAAGATGCTAATACATTTCTTGTAAGCTCTATATATTCATCTACTGACTTTTCTCTGCCTTCGCTTTTATCTCTTAACTGCACTCTTATTTCAGCAGAGTTCTCTTCTGAACCAGATTTTACTCTTGACTGCATTCTGTCAAAATCTTTACCTATTACTTCTTGTATATCTACTTCCATTCTATTTACAAAAGACTGAGTTTGTGCTGACTTTGTACCTACTGGCATTTTTACATCTATCTTAAATTGTCCTTCATCTGAAGTTGGAAAACCTTCCTTTCCAATAAATGTTAAGCCTAATACTATTACAGCAAGTATCACACTTAAAGAAGAAATCAAAACTTTCTTTTTATTTTTTATAGAAAAGTTAAGCATAAAAGAGTATATATTATTAACCCTATCGTGAAATTGTTTATTGACAAAATTTTCTATAGGTATTAAAAATTTAGTTTTTTTATTCGTTACAAGTCTAGCCCCAAGCATAGGAACAACTGTAAGAGCAACAAATAAAGAGCCTATCATTGAAACTGTTACAGTAATACATAAATCTTTGAAAAGCTGCCCAGTCTGTCCTTCAACAAAAAGAAAAGGCAAAAATACTGCTATTGTTGTAAGTGTTGAAGCTGATATTGCTAATGCCACTGCGGAAGTTCCGTTTATAGCAGAAGAATATTTTCCGTATCCGCTATTTCGATAATAAAATATATTTTCAAGCACTACAATAGAGTTATCAACCATCATACCAATTCCGAGTACAAGTCCAGACAATGAAATAATATTTAAAGTAATTCCCATAAAATACATTAATGTAAATGTAATGATTATTGATGTGGGTATTGATATTGCTATTATAGAAACAGTTTTTATATTCCACAAATAAAACATAAGTATTATAACAGCAAACAAACCTCCCTGCCAAGCTGTTTCTAATACTCCGTTTATAGATTCATTTACATTGTCAGCACTATTGAATAATATTTCATATTTTATGCCTTCTGGAAGATTCAAATTTTCTAATTGTTTTTTTACGGATTTTGATACATTAACAGAGTTTCCTCCAGATTCTTTATTAACAGAAACTGATATTGCAGGCATTCCATTTATTTTTACTATCTCAGAATCATCACTATATCCCTGATAAACTCTTCCTATATCTTTTAATTTTATAGGCGTGTCATTAGTTTTTAATACCACCACAGTGTTTTCAATATCTTCTACAGTTGTAAACTCACCCATTGTTCTTATATTATATTTATAAACCCCTTCATAGGTATCTCCTCCTGATAGGTTTTGATTTTCTGATGACAAAAGAGAAACTATGCTGTTAATATCCAAACCATAAGCATGAAGACGGTTTAAAACTAAATCTACTTTCATTTCTGTTTTAAGTCCGCCTCTAATTTCTGCTCTTGCCACTCCCGATGCTTGCTCTATTTTGTTTAATACTTGATTGTCTATTAAAGTATATAATGCCCCTAAATTATCAGTGCCAAAAAATGCTATCGCCATTACAGGCATCATATCTGTAGAAAATTTAAATACTGTAGGGCTTTCAGCATCATCTGGAAGAGAGTTTTTTATTCTATCTATTGCCTCTCTTATATCAGCAGTTGCAACGGCTAAATCTGTACCCCAATTAAACTCTATAAATACGCTTGACTGACCTTCTTCTGAAGTAGAAGTTATCGAATTAATGCCGCTAACTGTAGCAACTGCATTTTCAACGACTTTAGTTACTGATTTTTCTACCTCTTCAGGTCCTGCATTCTCGTACTCTGTACTTACTGTAATATAGGGAAGCTCCATATTAGGTAAGAAATCTACTGCTAATTTTGTTAAGCTTACAAAACCTAATATTAATACCGCTACTATACACATAAAAACAGCTACAGGTCTTTTTACTACTAACTCTATAAAACTCCTCATTCGCACTCCTTCTTATATAGTATGTATATATATATTGTTGTATAATTTTAGACGAATAAGGTTATAAAAAAGTTTTAAATTAAGTTATGTATTAGGGTGTATTTATATAATTTTTTATTAAGATTTTTTAGCTAAAACATAGACATTATCTTACACTTTATACATATTCCAAACATACAAAGCTAAAGCACTTGCACTTTTTGGTTCTTTGACGAAGTCCGCACAGCGTAAGCTGCGGGAAAAAGAACAAGAAAAAAATTGTTTTAACATACACTAAAAATTTTAAGTCTGTAAAAATTCAGTTTTTATATTTTTATTGCTTGCGGGGACTAGCCACCCTGCGAAGCGTGCCCATAGGGTAGCCCCCCAACTTCTTTTGGTGACCCAAAGAAGCAAAAGGACTGCATTGTTTAGCTTAAAATGTTAGTATTATAATATAGTTTACACATATTCCAACATATAAAGTAAAAACATTTGCATTTTTTGCAACTTTTTGCGGCGGGAAAAAGTTGATAGAAAATTATGGTTTTATTTATTCTAAAATTTTTTAAGTTTTTTTATTTTGGTTATTTGCAGGGCTTTGCCCCGCACCCCAGTTCTTTTGTCGCCACAAAGAACCAAAAAGGCTGCATTTTTTATGCTTAAAATAAATGTATTATTTTAAATTTTATATATATTCAAAAACATACTAAGCTAAAATATTTGCAGTTTTTGTAATGAGAAAAAGAACAACAAAAAAATTGACAACAAATCTATAAAAACCTGCAGCCTTGTTTCAACTCTCTCTCTGTCATCAATTTGTTTATAGAATTAATTATTTCTCCTTTGGATTTTTTCCATTTCGGTGCTATTAAACTATCTCCTAAACTGTCTCCCATAATTCTTGAAACTATTATATCTTCTCTTAAAATAGATATAGCATCTGCCATAAGCTCTATGTAAAAATCTTCATCAAGCGTAGGAAAATCATAATCTCTATACATTGCCTCAAAAGCACTTCCAACCACAATATCAAGCTGATGAAACTTTACACTGTCAATTTTTAAATTAGAAATATCTCTAACAGTCTGAAGCATCTCTTCTCTTGTTTCTAAAATTATTTTTTTACCTTCAATTCTTTTAGGCAAACCAAATATTATATGAGTTGATATTATAAGATTGCTGTAATTATTTTTTATTTTTTCTGTCATATCAGCAAACGACTCAAAATTATGCCCCCTGTTTATAAAAATAGAAGTATCATCATTTGAAGATTGAAGCCCCATTTCAAGCCATATCTCTTTATTATATTTTTTTGATAAATTATCTAATTCTAAGAGCACTGCCTCTTCAAGCATATCGCTTCTTGCCCCAAACATTAAACCTACACAATCCTCAAACTCAATTAATTTATTGGCATATTTAAGAGATTCTGATGAAGCTAATTTTGATAATGGAGTTCCAAGCTGAAAATAAGCATAATATTTTTTGTATCTATTTTTATAATTGTTTACACCGTTTATCCATTGATTTTTTATATTATCTTCTTCTACATACGGAGGTTTATAACTATTTAAATTGCAAAACTTACATCCCCCATTATTGGCCTTATGAGCACAGCCGAAATCTGTGTCTATAGAAATTTTACCAACCTTAAAACCGAACTTTTTTTTTACATAATCAGAAAAACTATAATAATTTTGCATATCTATCTTTTAATATATCTTTCCATTTCCCTATCTAATGCTTTTTTCTTTAAAGTCTCTCTCTTATCATGAAGCTTCTTACCTTTAGCCAAAGCAAGTTCAACTTTTACCTTTCCTCTGCTAAAATATAAACTAATAGGAATTAAAGTAAGTCCATGCTCTTTTATTTTACCATAAAGCCTTTTAATCTCTCTTTTTTTCATTAAAAGTTTTCTTTCACGCAAAGGGTCATGATTATTCCTGTTACCAAAATGATACGGAGAAATATGCATATTCACTATAAAAAGCTCCCCCTTTTTAAAAGAAGCATAAGAATCAGACATATTAACTCCCCTATCCCTAAGAGATTTAACTTCTGTACCAAGTAAAACTATACCTGCCTCAAACTTTTCTATCACTTCATAATTAAAAAGTGCTTTTTTATTTCTTGCTATCTCACCAGATGAGACAGAATTATTTTTTTTATCTTTCTTATCTTTTTTAGCCATTTTTTATTTACTCTTATATGAGATTATACATAAATTAGAAAAATTGTCAAAATAAAGAAATATTAAAAACTATATTATTAATTTATATTTTTTTACATGAATTTCTAATCACTATATTAGGCTGAAGTACGATATTTATATTATCTGTTATTCTCTCACTTATAATATTTAATACAGAAAGTACAGCATTTTTACCCATTTCATAAGCTTGAGAAGACACTGTGGTAAGCCCTATCATAGATGAATAAGGTATATTATCATAACCCATTAAAGATATATCATTAGGTATTGATATCCCATACTCTTCTGTTGCTTTCTTTATACCAAAACACATAACATCACATGCCGAAAATATAGCAGTATAATTAAGTTTCGATTTTATAATGTCTTTCATTTGCTCATAGCTTTCATCAAAATTAAAATTTGCTATTTTTTTATATTTTGTATTGTCAAAATCTATATTATTATCATTCAATGCCTTTATAAATCCATCAAATCTTTCTTTCTCTGTACTAATATCTTGAGGACCAGCCATATATATAATATTTTTATGCCCCAAATCTATTAAATATTTAGTGGCATTATAAGCTCCTATTTTGTTATCAGAACCAACATAATTTATATTATTAAACTCTACTTTTCTATCCAAAAAAACAATTGGTAAATTAGAATTATTAATTATATCATTAAAATATTTTGTACTTCCTACAGATGGTATTATAATATATCCAGATACTCCAATGTTTGTTATATCTTTAAAATTTGATATATCTCTATTTTCTTTAAACTGAGAAAGTATAATATGATATCCATAAAGATTAGCAGTATTTTCTATTCCTTCAATTATATTGGCAAAAAAAGGATTTGTAATATCTGGAATAATTACTGATATAATTTGTTTATTCTTAGTGGTTTTCTTTAAATTATAACCATCAGAGTTAATAATCTTATTTATTTTATTTTTTATTTTTTCATCAACACTACTATTTCCATTTAATACCCTAGAAACAGTAGCAACAGAAACATTTGCTTTTTTTGCTATATAACTTAATGTTATTTTTTTATCGTTCATAATATACAAATCATGTTAATTAAGATTTTTATTACTATAATATATGAAGTTTAATTTGTCAATATAGTTTCAATAAATAGTTGTTTTACAGAAAAATTTCAGAAAATTTTCTGTAAAAAATTGACTTCGCAACAAACTTGACTATACTTTTTATTATATAAAAAAATATTTAAGGTAATAATAAATATGAGCAAAACAAAAATTATTTTAGATTGTGATCCAGGTCATGATGATGCTATAGCTATACTTATGGCTTTAAAATGTGAAAAAGTAGAATTGCTTGGTATAACAACAGTATGCGGAAATTCTACTTTAGAAAATACCACAGCCAATGCCTTGAGAATTTTAGATTTCATTGGCTGTAATCACATACCCGTAGCAAAAGGATGTCATAAACCAATAAGAAGAGAATTAGTATTAGGTACAGCAGATGGTCCTTCAGGATTAGAAGGTTCTAAATATTTAAGTTCTAGCAATAAAACTTGTGAAGCTTTGCATGCTGTAGATTTTATAGCAAAATGTTTAAAGGAATCTGATGAGAAAGTTACTTTAATACCTACAGCACCATTGACAAATATAGCTTTATTTTTACTAAAATATCCTGAATTAAAGGAAAAGATAGAAGAAATAGTATTAATGGGTGGAGTATTTTATAAGCCAAATGAATATTATACTCCAACAGAATTTAATATATTTTGTGATCCTGAAGCAGCAGATATAGTTATTAACTCTGGAATAAAAACAACTATGATAGGACTTGATGTTACAATGAAAGTATTAGTTGAAGAAGAACAATATAAAGAATTTAGAAAAATAAATACCCCTGTTGGAAAATTAGTAGTTGATTGGCTTATGTTTTATGAGAAACTACATAGAGGTACTATGGGTGTTGGTGGTGCTTTACATGATCCTTTAGCATTTGCATATGTTGTTGATAAATCTTTAGTTAAAACAAAAGAAGTTTATTTAGAAATAGAAAAAAGAGGAGATATAATGTTTGGGGCTACTATTGCTGATTTTTGGGGATTAAAAAAACAAAAACCAAATGTAAATATAGCAATAGAAGTTGATTCTAATAGATTTTTTAATATGTTATATGAATTATTAAAAAAATATTAGTGATAAATTATGATTGAATATACAGAAGAACTTAAAAGTGGTTTAGTTAGAATAGATATAGTTTTTATGCATTTTAATTTAGCTACACAAAGATATTACATAGAAAATCTATAAATATATCAGTGAAGCTATTAAAAAATAAAAAAAGGAGTTAAATAAAATGAAAAAATATTTATTAATCATTTTAGCTTGTTTTATTGTTTTTGGATGTGGAAACAATAGTAATGCAACAAATGACACATCTAATACTAAATCAAAAATAAAAATAGCTGCTATATCTGGTTATTTTGGTCAAGGTTTTGGTAAAAGCATGGTTGCTGGTTTAGAAAGAGCAAGAGATGAATTAGGTATTGAATTAAAAATAGTAGATGTTGGTACAAGATCATTAGATTATGAAGATCAATTATCTAGTTTAGCACAAACTGGTGAATATTCTTTAATATTTTTAATGGGATGGGAATTAGCTAATGCTTTAGAAGTTGTATCTAAATCTTTTCCTGAGCAAAAATTTGTATTTGTAGATGGAGTATTGGAAAATCCAAATGTATATTATGTTAATTTTGCTGAAGAGCAAGGTTCTTTTTTAGTTGGTGTTATGGCTGCACTAATGACAACTAGAACAGATATAGCAAATATTAATCCTGATAAAGCAGTTGGTTTTGTTGGAGGAAGAGATATACCTGTTATTAGAAATTTCTTAAATGGATATATTCAAGGGGTAAAATACATTGATCCTAATATAGAAGTAAAAGAAGTATTTACAGGTACTTTTGATGATCCTGCTAGAGGAAGTGAACTTGCACAATCTTTATATTCTGGAAATGTTGATATAGTTTATAGTGTTGCTGGTCCTTCAGGAGAGGGTGTATTGCAAGCTGCAGGTGCTGCAAAAAAATATGCAGTTGGAGTAGATGTTGACCAGTGTGCTTCAGCTCCAGGATATATATCAGGCAGTATGTTAAAAAGAGCAGATGTTGGTGTTTATGATATGATAGAACAATATGTAAAAAATCCAGATTTGGCTCCAGGCGTATTTACTTACGATATTATCAAAGGTGGAGTTCAATTATGTAATGATGAATATATGAAAGCTATAGTACCTCAAGATATTATTGATAAAATAGAAGAAATAAGACAAAAAGTTGTTAATGGTGAAATAAAAATAGAATCTATAATGTAATATTTAAAAAAGTGGCATCTTATAAAATTATATAAGATGTCGCTTTGATGATTTCAATTGGAGTATAATATGGAATTAGCTATAGAAATGACGAATATTAATAAATCTTATCCGCAAGTTCAAGCTAATAAAAATATAAATTTACAAGTTGAAGTTGGAGAAATACACGCAATAATAGGAGAGAATGGAGCTGGTAAAACAACTTTAATGAATATTTTATTTGGTTTAGAAACAGCAGACAGCGGTAATATAAAAATCTTTGGACAAGACGTTAATATAAATTCTCCTAAGGATGCATTTAAAGTTGGTTTAGGTATGGTACATCAGCATTTTAAATTAGTACCATCATTAACTATATCTGAAAATATATTTTTAGGATGTGAATTAAAAAAAGGAATTTTTATTGATAGAGATTTACAAAATAAAAGTGTTGTAGAGTTATCTAAAAAATTTTCTTTAGATGTAAATCCTACAGACAAAATACAAGATATATCTGTAGGTATACAACAGAGAGTTGAAATATTAAAAGCTTTATATAAAGGAGCAAAAATAATTATTTTAGATGAACCTACTGCTGTACTTACTCCTCAGGAATCTAAAGAATTATTTAAAACATTAAAAGAATTTGTAGTTAAAAATTCTATGACTGTTGTTTTTATAAGTCACCATCTAGATGAAATAATGGATATTTCTGATTCTGTAACAATTCTTCGTTTAGGAGAGGTAATTGCCAGAAAGAAAACTAAAGATATAACTAAAGAAGAACTTGCTAGTTTAATAGTTGGTAAACAAGTAATAGAAGCTCATAATTCTAATATAAATAACAAAAAAGGTGATGTTGTATTAGAGGTTAATAATCTTTGGGCTAGAAATACATTAGGGGTACCTGCTTTAAGGGGTGTGTCTTTTTCTGTACATAAAGGTGAAATAGTTGGTATAGCAGGAGTTGCAGGTAATGGACAAACTGAGCTTGCAGATATATTGTCAGGTTTTGAATATCCAAGTTATGGAGATGTAATTTTAAATGGAAACAGTATAGTAAACAAAAGCAGTGAATATATAAGGTCTTTAGGTATGTGTCATGTTCCTGCGGATAGAATGAATAGAGGATGTAATAAAAATGATCCTATATGGTCTAATATGCTTATGGGTAAGCAAAGAAAAGAGCCTTTCGCTTATAAATCTATACTTCTAAATTTAAAAAATATAAAAAATTATGCTCAAGAATTAATAAAAGACTATGATGTAAGAGCATCTAATGGAGATGTATTAATAGGAAATCTATCTGGAGGAAATATACAAAAAGCAATAGTAGCTAGAGAATTTTCTCAGGATGTTGATTTTTATCTAATCGATCAACCTACAAGAGGAGTAGATATATCTTCTAGTGCTTTTATACATAATGAAATATTAAAAATGCGTGATATGAATAAAGCTATATTATTAATTTCTGTTCAATTAGATGAAATAATGAGGCTTAGTGATAGAGTTTTAGTATTATTTAATGGATCTATAGTTGGAGAAGTGATTCCTAATGAAACTACAGAAGAAGAAATAGGTCTTCTTATGGCTGGTATTTCTTCTAAAGGAGATGCTACATTATGAGAGATTTTTTGGAAAAAAAATTATTACCTATTTTAATTGGACCTATTATTGCCATAGTTGGTGCTACATTATTAAGTGCTATAGTAATATTACTTATAAGAGAAAATCCTATACATGTGTATTTTACCTTAATAAAAGGGGCTTTTGGAGGAATCAGACAAATAGCTGGAGTATTATTGCAATCTACACCAATTATAGTATCTGGCGTAGCTGCTTGTATAGCTTTTAAAAGTGGTATTTTTAATATAGGTATAGAAGGACAATTATATGTTGGAGGATTTGCTGCTACATATATTGGTTTCGCATATACATTACCACCTTTTATACATGTTATTGTTGCTATATTAGCTTCTATGGTTGCTGGTATGTTATGGATATTTCTTCCTGCATATTTTAGGTCAAAATATAATGCAAATGAAGTTGTAGCTACTATTATACTTAATTATGTTGCTGTTTTATTAACTTCATTTTTGACTATAAATGTATTTAAGATTCCAGGTGGTTGGTCAGAAACTCCACCTATACATGAAACTGCATATTTACCAAGATTGTTTGAATTTTCAAGACTTAATGTTGGATTTTTTATAGCAATAATACTAATAGCTATATTAACATTTTATTTTCAAAAAACATCTATGGGTTATGAATGTAAAGTAGTTGGATCCAACTTTGAATATGCACAATACGGTGGTATACAAAATAGAAAAATAATGTTTAGAATGATGATGATTTCAGGTGCTATAGGTGGTCTTGCAGGAGGTATAGAAGCTTTAGGAGTACATAGAAGATTTATGGAAGGGTTTGCTCCTGGTTTTGGATTTGATGGAATTACAGCGGCATTATTATCTAATGCAAATCCAATAGGAACTGCCATAACTTCATTATTCTTTGGAGCTTTGAGGTCTGGTTCTTTACTTATGGAAATAGATACAAATGTATCAAGAGAATTGGTTACTGTTATACAAGCTTTAATAATATTATTTATTTCAGTAAAAATTACTTTAAAAACTAAAAGTAAAGGTAGGTAAAAGTTTATGATATCAGATATATTTAATATTTCTTTAATTGCAGCAACTATCCGTACAACAACACCGATATTATTAGTTGGACTTGGAGGTGCTTTCACTACTAAAAGTGGTATATTTAATGTTTCATTAGAAGGTCAAATGCTTATGGCTGCTTTTTTTGCAGTTGTTGGTAGTTATTATACTGGTTCGGCACTAGCAGGTGTTATCCTTGCTATTATAATATCATTAATATTGGCTTTAGTATTTGTATTATTTGTTGTAAACTTTAAAGCAAATGAAGTTGTAGTAGGGCTAGCTATAAATACTTTTGCTAGTGGTGCAACTATATCGCTTATGAAAACTTTATTTGGTACAAGAGGGTCTGTTGTATCTGATAAAATAGTAGGATTACCAAGTATAGGAGGATTTACACCATTTGTTTATTTAAGTATAGTTTTTCTAATTTTAGTTGCATTATTTATTTATAAAACAAAATTAGGATTATATATAAGAGTTGTAGGAGAGAAAGAAGATGCAGCAACATCTCAAGGTATTAATGTTACAGTTATAAAATATATATCATCTTTATTATGTGGACTCTTTGCTGGTATAGCAGGGGCACATCTTTCTATAGGATATTTAACTTTATTTACAGAGAACATGTCTTCTGGTAGAGGATTCATGGCTGTTGCTGCTTTAATATTTTCTAATGGAGACCCTTTAAAATTGTTCATTGGATGTTTAATATTTGGTTTTTCTGATGCTATAGCTTTAAGAATGCAAGGTTTTGGTATACCATCTTATATAGTTTTAATGTTTCCATATATAGTTACATTGATATTCCTATTTGCTAATACATATAATAAAAGAAAAAAACGTATATTAGAAACAGAAGAAACTATAAAAAAATATAAATAAAGGATATTACAAGTGAAAAATGATTTATTTCCAATAATTATGGTATTGATTTCTGCTTTTATGTGGGGAAGTTGGGGACAATTTATTAAAAAGGTTTCTCAATGGTCTATAAGAATGTTCATGTTTATGCTATATTTCTTTTCATTGATATTAACTTGGACAGTTCTTTTAATAAATAGTGGAATTAGTGGATATGTTGAATTATTTAATTTAATACAAGAAACCCCTAAGCTTTTTTTATACCCTATACTAGGAGGTATAATATATACTTTTGGAATGTGGTTTAATATTATAGCAGTTGATATAGCAGGACTTTCTATAACTTATATAATATTTACTTCTATTTCTATGCTATTAGGTACAACTTTATCTATATTAGCTGGAGGACTTCCTGATGGTACACCTGTATATAGTGTATTATTAGGAGCTATTTTAATATTAATATCTGTATTCTTCTGTGGATATTCTTCTAAGGCAAAAGAAAATAACTCTAAAACTTCTAACAAAGTATCAATAAAAACCGTTCTATTATATGGAGTTATATCTGGATTTTTTATATCAGCTTATCCATTTTTTATGACATTGTCTATTAAAACTGATTTAAATAATGTTGGACTAAATTCCTATCAATATATGGCATTATTATCTTGTGGTTCTATGATAACAGCTATATTAGTTTGTTTAATACCTTTAATAAAATCAAAAGAATTAGTACCTGCTTTAAAAGTTCCAAAAATTTATTTTGTATTTGCGGCATTATCTGCAATAATGCATTATGGTGGAAATATATTAAATTCTGTTTATGCTTCTTTGGTTGGATTAGCTATATCTTGGCCATTAGGTCAAAGTATGGCATTATGGGCTGTATTATGGGGGGTAATATATGGAGAATATAAAAATGCTCCATTCAAATCTATATTATCAATTATGTTGGCTGTTATATTTATTATTTTAGGTACTTTATCAATAACATTAACTGTTTATAGTTAATTTATAGTTAATTGATTATATATAAAAAAGGAGAAATTATTATGAAACGTTTGATATTAGATATTGATTCTGTTGGAGACGATATATTGACAATATTTTATTGTGCAAAAGAAAAAAGTTTAAAATTAGAAGGAATAACTACTGTATTAGGAGCTAGTGGAAGTATAGAACAAGCTACAAAAGTTGCTTTAAATACATTGTCAATTGCAGATAGTAGAAATATTCCTGTATATAAAGGAGCATCCAAACCTATGGTTGGTCATCCAAAAGAAATAATGGAAAAACCTGTAAAGATTAATGAAGAATTGGCAAATATTTTTGGAGAAAGAATAAAAGGTTTTAATCCTCCTGCTAAAGAACCTGACCATAGAGAAAAAGATAAACATGCTGTTGATTTTATAATAGAAACTATTATGTCAAATCCTAAAGAGATATCAATAGTAGCTACAGGACCTTTAACTAATATTGGTATGGCATTATTACAAGAACCAGCTCTAGCTGATAATATTAAAGAATGCTATATAATGGGTGGAGTGTTTAAAACCCCAGGAAATATAACACCTGTTGTTGAATATAATATATGGAATGATCCTGAAGCTTCAAAAATTGTATTCAACTCTGGTGTACCTATAACCTTAATACCTTTAGACATATGCGAAGATAATTCTGCAGCTGATAGTATGTTTACTAGAGATGATATATTTGATTTATCACTAATGAAAAACAATCCTGTTGCTTCACATATAGTAAATTTTTTGCCTTTATATATAGATATATGGAGAGAATATTTTAAATTAGTAGGTTTTCCTATGGATGATGTAATTACTGCTGCTATGTTAGTAGATGAAACTATATGTAATACAACTAAAAGAGTTTATGTTGATGTTGAAACTGAAGGAGAATTAAGTAGAGGTCAATGTGTAGCATTTTTTGGAAGCCAAATATTGACAAAACCTAAAAAAGAAAATACTAGAATATGTACATCTATTAATGGATTAAAATTTAAAAAAATGTTTAAAGATACTATTAATTTATATTCAAAATAATAATTTTAGTATTTTATGTGAGAATAGTATGAGTAAAAAAATTTTGGTTATAGGAAGCATTAATAAAGATTTGGTTACAACAACTCCGCGTTTTCCTAAAGAGGGCGAAACTATACTCGGTAATAATTTTTATACTACTAATGGAGGTAAGGGAGCTAATCAAGCATGCGCCATAGGTAAATTAGGTGGTAATGTAAGTATGTTAGGTGCTGTTGGAGATGATAATTTTGGTAAAGATTTATCAAATGCTTTATTTTCTAATAATGTTAATATAGATAATTTATTAATAAAAAATAATATTTCTACAGGCATAGCAGTTATTACAGTTACTAATGATGGTGCTAACAATATTATAGTAGTACAAGGAGCTAATGGTTTAATTACAAAAGATGATATTAAAGAAAAATTAATTGCATCATTTGATATAATAGTTATGCAATTAGAAATACCTTTAGAAATAGCAAAATATGCTGCATCTATTGCTAGAAAACTTGGTAAAATTGTAGTATTAAATCCTTCCCCTGCTATAAAACTTGACAAAGATTTTTTAAGCTGCGTAGATATACTAATTCCTAATGAAACAGAAATAGATATTATAGGCGGTATAGATTATGCTATTGAATGTGGTGTAAAAAACATAATACTTACTTTAGGTGCTGATGGATGTGATTTAATAACAAAGCAAAATAGAAAACATTTTGATGCTTATGATGTTAATGTTGTTGATACCACTGCTGCTGGAGACAGTTTTTTGGGTGGAGTTGTGAGAATGATTGCTGATGATAAAACTATTGAAGAGGCTATTGAATTCGCTACTAAAGTTTCTAACATAACAGTTACAAGAAAAGGAGCAATAGATTCCATACCTACATATAATGAAGTAATCAATAACTATTAATAATGAATAATTAATATTCTATATTAAAGAGTGCTTTTTCAAAAAGGCACTCTTTTTATATACCCTATTATGGTATATAAAAAAATTCATTTTTTTTGTTTTTTGGGGAACTTTTATTTCTTTTGTACGTCTAATAAAGCATAAGAAAACAAAAAATAATAAAATAAATATAAAAGTAAGGGAGATTAAAAATGAAAAAAGGATTTATAATTTTGGTTTCTATAGCAATTATGGTATTTGGTTCTGTATCTTTATTTGGATATGGTAGATGCTATGGAATGGGTTATGGCAGAGGATACGGCAGAGGTTATGGTATGGGTTGTAACTATGGATACAATGATAGATACAATAATCAAGGATATGAAGGCAGATATTACAACCAAAGATTTAACGGATACAACGGATGTTATTATTACAATAATACATACGTAAAATAATAGAAATTAAATAAAAAACACACAACTAAGGAGAATTAAAAATGAAAAAAGGATTTATAATTTTGGTTTCTATAGCAATTATGGTATTTGGCTCTGTATCTTTATTTGGATATGGTAGAGGCTATGGAATGGGTTATGGCAGAGGTTACGGAAGAGGTTATGGTATGGGTTGTAACTATGGATACAATTATAGATACAATAATCAAGGATATGAAGGCAGATATTACAACCAAAGATTTAACGGATACAACGGATGTTATTATTATAACAACCCATATGTTAAATAATAAAATAAAAAAATAATAATAAAATAAATAAAAAACACACAACTAAAGGAGAATTAAAAATGAAAAACATTAACAAAAAAGTATTAATATTAGTTTCTATAGCAATTATGGTATTTGGCTCTGTGTCTCTATTTGGACAATATGGTAGAGGCTATGGAATGGGTTATGGCAGAGGATACGGCAGAGGTTATGGTATGGGCTGCGGTTATGGTAGAGGATACGGCAGAGGATATGGAATGGGCTGTAATTATGGATATGGAAGAGGTTATGGTGCAGGTTATGGTTACGGAAGAGGTTATGGATACAACAACCTTACTCAAGACCAAATTAACCAAATACAATCTATAGAAAGTAAATATTTCCCTCAAATAGATGATTTGAGAAGAGAAGTTTACAACAAAACTCAAACTATAAATTTAGAAATGAGCAAACAAAACCCTGACCAAAATGCTATAAATAAAGCTATAGATGACAGAGCTAAAACTTTATCTGATTTAGACAAATTAAGAACAGAGTTTTTCTTAGAAATGGATAAAGTATTTCAAGTAAAATAAATATTTATGTATAAAATAAAAATACCTGCATGATATTATGCGGGTATTTTTTATTTTAAATAAAATATTTTAAAAATTAATTTTTTATAAAACAACAAATTTTAAAATTCAATTAACATAACAATAGATATTTATAGATAATAGAGCCGATAATAAATAATAGAGGTTTTAAACAATGAAAAAATTTTTATTTATTATTTTATCGGTAGTATTTTTTGCTGCTTTAGAAAATTTATATTGTCAATACACAGAAATCACACAAGATGATATTATTATAGAAAAATTGGTTACAGGTTACCAAATAAATATAAGAAAAAAAAATAATATAGACAATATAAGACTATTATTTAAATTACAAAATAATAAATACTCATACCTTTATCTTAATCAATCATCTGATGCTGCTTCATTAATAAATATTAATAAAGTATCAATACATAGTAAATTAGGCACATCTTTACAAACATCTATAGGAGAATCTGTGTATTTAGATACTAATAATGGAAATGCCAGAATTGTATTAGCAGATAATATGGAACTTATATTAGAAGCATTAGATAATAATGGAAATATTGTAACAGATTCAAAATTTTTATTTAAAATTGATAATAATAAAAAAACAAACCCTATAATAACATTAAGAAATGTAGAAAAAGAAGGCGATTTATATGCATTTTATCTTTACTATTCCGGCGGAGAAAATGGAAAATATGCTTTTTATGTAAGAGAAGGACTAACTAATACTACATATAAATTAATTAAAACTTCATTCAATTATGCTTTACAAGCAGATAATAGCGGAATAATATTAGAAGACACATATAATAGCAAAATAGGTAAACAGCTCTATATAAAAGCCTATTTTAAAAAATTACCTGAAGACAGATATTTATCATTTAATGTATTTAATACTAAGGGAGAAACTTTTACTTATCCTATAGATTATATAATAGAAAACAAAATAACAAACACTGCCGCAAATACTACAACAACTACAGAAAAAAAAATTAATGTTCCTCCTGTAATAGAACCTCCTACACAAGAAATTATAGGATTGAATACAAATGAAATGATAGTAAGCAAAAAGCAAATAAATAATAACAATATAGAAAGAAATTTTTTTGATGGCGAGGCAATAGATTCTTTAAATAATGCTAGCGAATTAAAAAGCCATTATGCTGATGATGAAAAAGATTTAAAAACTCAAGTATATAATATTATAGATAAATATAATTCAGCAGTAGATTTAGTGTTAGTGTTAGATACAACAGAAAGTATGCATCCATACTTGACTTCAATAAAAGAAGAAATTAAATCTATAAGTAAAAAAATATTTAAAAAAGATATTAATTCAAGAATTGGTTTCTTACTTTATAGAGATGTAAATGATACTTATTTAACAAAAAAAATAGATTTTGATAATAATATGAATAAAATATATAGAGATGTTAATTATTTTTACGCAAGCGGTGGCGGAGATAAGGCAGAACCTATGTATGAAGCAATACAAAAGGCTTTAGAAGATTTTGATTATAAAAATGAGAATAAAGTAGTGATAGTAATTACAGATGCCCCTGCCAAAGTTATAGGTAAAGCCAACGCTGACACAAATAAAAGAACTGCAAAAGAAAAAAATATTAAAATAGAATATATACTCGTAAAAGAAATAAAAAGAAATACAGAAGATATAGAAAAGCCAATATTTTAATCAATTTTTTATTTAAAAATTTTATTTACATTCCCCACCCTATATGTTTGTTGTATAGATTATAATTTTATAATTCTATTTTTTATAATATCAAATAAATAAAGCATCCCCACCCAAGATTTTTTATATCTGAATATTGTTTAACGCACGTTTGAAAAGTATTATTTATTTTTATTCTAATTATAAAATTTCTAATTCTATTCTACAGAGATTTTATTTTACGTGCGGTAATTAAAATAATATTAAAGAAAAAAATATGCACAAAAAAACCAGCCGTAATAGGCTAGTTAATTAACGAGGTATAGATATATAAAAGTTCTTTCAAATATGAATAGCAGTAAGAGTTTAAAAGGACAAACTCCGAATAAAGGAGGTGATCCAGCCACACCTTCCGGTACGGCTGCCTTGTTACGACTTCACCCTCATCATCAGTCCCACCTTCGACGCCGCCCTCCTTGCGGTTAGGCTAACGGCTTCAGGTAAAACCAACTCCGATGGCGTGACGGGCGGTGTGTACAATCCCCGGGAACGTATTCACCGTAGCGTTCTGATCTACGATTACTAGTGATTCCAACTTCATGGAGTCGAGTTTCAGACTCCAATCCGAACTGAGGCAACTTTTTTGAGTTTTGCTCCACCTCGCGGTCTTGCTTCTCTTTGTACTTGCCATTGTAGCACGTGTGTAGCCCTGGACATAAGGGCCATGAGGACTTGACATCATCCCCACCTTCCTCCTACTTGAACGTAGGCAGTCCCCTAAGAGTGCTCGACATTACTCGGTAGCAACAGAGGGTGAGGGTTGCGCTCGTTGCGGGACTTAACCCAACATCTCACGACACGAGCTGACGACAGCCATGCAGCACCTATGTAAAACGTCCTTGCGGTCTGACTTATCTCTAAATCATTCATCTTACAATTCAAACCCAGGTAAGGTTTTTCGCGTATCATCGAATTAAACCACATGCTCCACCACTTGTGCGGGGACCCGTCAATTTCTTTGAGTTTCACCCTTGCGGGCATACTCCTCAGGCGGTACACTTAAGACGTTAGCTACGGCACTCCTATTTAAATAGAAGCACCTAGTGTACAACGTTTACGGCTAGGACTACCAGGGTATCTAAGCCTGTTTGCTCCCCTAGCTTTCGTGATTCAGCGTCGATAAATGCCCAGATGACTGCCTTCGCTATAGGTGTTCCTCTCGATATCTGCGCATTCCACCGCTACACCGAGAATTCCATCATCCCCTACAATATCCAAGATCTACAGTATCCGAGGCGTTCCCGAAGTTGAGCTTCGGTCTTTCACCTTAGACTTATAAATCCGCCTACTCACCCTTTACGCCCAGTAAATCCGAGCAACGTTTGCCTCCTACGTATTACCGCGGCTGCTGGCACGTAGTTAGCCGAGGCTTACATTATCTACTGTCACTCATTCTTCGATAATTTCCGAGGTTTACAACCCGAAGGCCTTCATCCCTCACGCGATGTCGCTCCATCAGACTTTCGTCCATTGTGGAAGATTCTCAGCTGCTGCCTCCCGTAGGAGTCTGGGCCGTATCTCAGTCCCAATGTGGCCGGTCACCCTCTCAGGTCGGCTACCTATCGTTGCCTTGGTGGGCCTTTACCTCACCAACTAGCTAATAGGCCGCAGGCTCATCGTGAAGCGAAAAAACTTTCCTCTACTCTACTTATGTAGCAAGAGTATATGCGGTATTAGTCCATGTTTCCATGGGTTATCCCCCACTTCACGGCAGATTACCTACGTGTTACTCACCAGTTCGCCGCTAACTTATCCAGTTGCCCGAATAAGCCCGCTCGACTTGCATGCTTAAGACGCATCGCCAACGTTCGCTCTGAGCCAGAATCAAACTCTCCATACTCACTTTTCAGTGAATCGTTTTCGATTCTTTATTTTATCACTTTACTAAGTGATGATTTACTTTTTGCAAAGAAATTGTTACTTTTTGTAACGCGTTTAGGTCTCCGAACTATTAAAAGTTCGTTTACACCAGTTGTGTTTTGTTTTATTAAACTTAGCTTCTGCTATCCATATTTCAAAGAACTTTTGTTTCAAGCGATTTTTTTATTTCTCATCGTTTGTTTTATTATTATAGCACGAGTGCGATAAATAGCAATAGGGTTAAAAGCAAATTTCTTTATTTTTTTTGAAATTTATTTAAAATAACCATATTTATACTACATATTATACATATTTTTTGCCGCATATTTATAAAACCATAAATATAAACAAAAATTCATTCATAAAACATGATATAATTCATAAATTTTTGTAAAAATTCAGCTTTCACCATGCTTTTTTAACTATTTTTTTAACATACTAAATATTTTTTATATATTTTTTTATTATCTGCAGAAAATAAAAACAACCATTTTATAAAAAATTGAAACTAATATGTTTCATAACAAAAAACTAAAATAAAATTATTCCATTTATAAAAGTCAAAAATCATTACAAAAAAGTTTAATTATAAAATTCTTTGTTAATCTTGATTTTATATCAATTTTAATGTATTATAATAATCTATAATAATTGGAGAAGTATTTTGGAAACAATGTTAGATATCATAAATAAGGTGCAATTAGAAAGTATCAAAAACTTAGATAAGGATACTTTTATATCAATAGCTAATTTATGTTCTTTCATTCCAAAATCTCTAACAGATAATAACAAATGGAAAAAACTACCACTCTCAGCTAAAGAAGTATATAGAGTTTTGGTTGCTAATTATGACTATGAAAATGGTATAGCAAAAACAACTCATTCTCAAATGTTGAATGAAGCTGGAATTGGAGGAAATGCTACTATAGTAAAATCTTTGGATACTTTAGAAGAAAACAATTTTATAACAAGAGTTGAATCTAAAGTTAAAAGTCATTACTATCTTATGCCGTATCAAGAAAAGTTTTTTGCTGATATGTGTCATTTTAGCCCGAGAGATTTCTCTGTGCTTTACACAATCAACAAAAAAGTAAAAAAAGAACAGCAAGTTAAACAAGCTATAGATAAATTGTTCTTTAAAGTTTGTTATAATTTAAGCTGCCTTGGTATAGATAATCCGCAAAAAATAATAGAAAAATACTCTTCCGATGGAAATAAATTAAGAATCATACTTTTTATGGCTGATTCGGTTTATATAGTTAAGAAATATAATTTAAATGATAACAATATAGACCTAAACAAATATCTTATAGATTTATTAAAAAAGGGAAATATTAAAGAAAACATATTTGATAATGATAAAATGAATACTATAAGAAATATAATAATAAAAAATAAACAAAATATTACAGAGTAAAAATATGGCAACAAAAAAAACAACAAATAAAGAAGAAGCAAAAAAATCTACTGTAGCTAAAAAGACAACTACAGCAAAAAAAACTGCTAATAAAGAAACAACAGCTAAAGATTCTGCAAAAGAAACTGCTGTATCAAAGAAAACTGCTGCAAGTGTAAAAAAAACTGATACTGCTAAAAAAGATACACCCAAAAAAACTGCTGCAGTTAAAAAGACAACTACAACAAAAAAAACTGCTAATAAAGAAACAACAGCTAAAGATTCTATAAAAGAAACTGCTGCAGCAAAGAAAACTACCACAAGTGTTAGAAAAACTGATACTCTTAAAAAAGATACTACTGCAAAAGTTGAAACAGAAACAAAAAAAACAGTAGCGCCTTTAACTTCTTTAAAAAAAGATAATACTCAAAAGACAATAGAAAACATATTTAAAAAAATGGCTGCTAAAGATGATAGCACTGAATCAGCTGAAAAACAATCAAAAGAAAACTCTTTCACACCTCTAAGAACATCATCAACTATAAGAAAAATAGAACCAATAAAAACTACTGAAAGAACTAATGAAAGAGAATCAATAACTTTATTAAAAGAAGCTATAAGAGCTAAATCTAAAAATGTTTCAAAGCCTATAATAGCAAAAAAACACTTAGTTGTAACAGATGATAAAGTGGAAGAAAAAGAATCAACTATAGAAAAAAATGAATCTAATAACGAAATAAAAAGCACTAACGAAAACATTTTTAATAAAACAAGTGATATAGTAAACAATGTACTAAATAAAAAAGAAAATGAAATAGTTCTTAAAGAAAATAACGACAAACCGCAAACTTTAGAGGAAGTTGTAAAAAAATACAATTTTGATTCTTTTGATAAATATAAAGAAGATGTAAATGAAGAACCTCAAGAAATAAAAGAAGAATTAGAAAAAATAAAAAATGATATAGAAGGAATAGAAGTAAAAACTGAAAATATAGAAACGGTAAAAGAAGAAACAACAGAACAAGTAAAAGAAGAAACTAAAAAAGAAGAAAAAGTAACATATACTAAAGGCGACATATTTAAAAATAAAAAAATTACTCTTCCTACAATAATGCAGCAAAATGTTAATGAAGAGTCAAAATTTAATCAGGAAGAAATAGATAAAGCAATAGAAAATGCCGCAGAAATAGATGATGATACTCCAGTAGAAGATTATCAAAACTATTCAAACAAAAAATTAAAAGAATTAGAAGAAAAAGATATAAAAATAATAGAAACTGAAGAAGAATTAAAAACTTCTACTGTTATACCTGAAATAGAGAAAAAACCTGTAGAACCATATAAAGTTCCAGAACATTCAATTGAAAATAAAGAAGAAAACAAATCAAACAAGCTCATACCTATTATTGGTATTATAATTATAATATTAGGTTTGTCATTCTTAGGATTTCAATTCTTAACTTCTAAAAACGATAATAATGATGATGGTTTCTACAATGTAGTTACAAATGAAAATGTCTTAACTAATGAAAATATTAATGAAATGACAAATAATTATGATAATTTATCTGATATATCAAATATAAATGCTATCAGCAGCAATAAAAATAATGTTATAAGCAATCAGCAAAACAATAATACAAATAAGCTTATAACTAATAATAATATAGCAACTAATAACAACATTACAACTAATAATCAAATAAATAAAATAACAAATGATAATCAATTAAAAACAAATAATACTCAAATAACAAATACAACAGCAGTAAAAACTAATATAATTAACACAAATGCCAATCCTCCAAAAGAGCCTGAATTACCTAACCCGCCTGTAATACCTGATCCGCCTACTCCGCCAGCAACGCAAAATAATAATACTCAAAACAATACAGTTTCATATTTAGATGGTAATTTATATAAGACTCAGTGGACTGATACTTTAACTTCTATTGCCACAAAAGAGCTTGGAGATGCTAGAAAATGGCCTATGATATTTGCAGCTAATGATAATATATTTACAGACCCAGACAAAATAGTATTTAATGTAAATATAAAACTGCCTGATGATGGTAAAAAAAAAATTGAAGATATGAATGAATATGAAAAAAGAACATTATATAATGCTTACATAAAGGTTGCTGATAGATATATTGAACTTGGTAAGACTAATATGGCTAATATAGTGAAAAATGCTGCTAATAATATCATAAAATAATGAAAAAAATCAAAAAGAAAAATGATATATTGGAATTCTCTTGTATAGGATGCGGACTATGCTGTAAAGAAAATGGATATGTGTATTTTTCTTTAGAAGATATAAAAAAAGCTTCAGAATATTTAAATATTAATCCTCTTGTATTTATAAATAAATATCTAAAGCATAGCTACTCTCTTGAATATCATATAAAAGTTGATGAAGAAAATAAATGTCCTTTTTTAGATGAAAAAGACAAGTGTATTATTCATGATGCCAAACCAAAACAGTGCCGCACTTTTCCTTATTGGAATGAATACATTGATAAAAATGGAAATTTAATATCTGGAAAATTTAAAAGACCTTGCCCAGGCATTAAAACTAAAAGAAAAAAATAATATGAAATTTATAAAAAAATAATAGTTTTATTTTTTTATAAAATACTATATACTATTTTTATAAATTTTACATTAAGGAAAATTAATAAGTATGTCTGAAGAATTAAATATTGATAAATATATAACTCTTACTTTAGATGAAATAAAAGAAATAAAAGATAATTTAATAGCACATAATATACCATTATTTAGAATGGATAAAGAAAATAATATAATATCTTTCCCTACAGAACAGTTAAGCCTTATAGTAGACAATCCCAAATATTCTAATATAAAATTATATGCCCCTAAAAGTTTCTCCCACTTTATAAATGAGTTTAAATTATTAAACACTAACACTGGAGCAACATACGTAGAAACAACCAAATACGTTTTTCAAACCCCAAAAGAAGCCGCAGAAGAGATGAGTAGGAAAATTTCTGAAATATCCAAAATGAGCTATAATGAAAAAGTAAATATAATTGAAACTTACAATAAAGAATTAAAAGAAATAAAAGTTGATGAAAAACATACAATTAATAGAAATACAGCTCAGCAAATAGTAGATGCAGGTAACGATGTTGGACTTATTGCTAAAGTTACTATGTTTGAGAGTATTAAAAAAATTAAAGGAAATGAGATTACACAGGATCAGGCAAAATTAGAAAATCAGGAAATTAATGATACTACTACTTCTTTGGTAAATACAATAGTTAATATGCTTTCAAAGAATTTAGAAACACAGAAAGTTTTTACAGAATTAAGAAATTTCTCTGACGGAGGCGTAATGGCCCATTCAAACAGAGTTTTTGTTTCTTATGTAAATTTTCTTGCTTTCTATAATAATCTTATAAAAAGAAGAAATTTAATACATAGCATAAGAACCTCTTTTCCTACAGTATATAAAAAATATTATGAGAATATGACTGCCTCTTCAGAAAAATACAGAATATACGAAGACTTTAGAACTCTTGAAGACTGTATTGATAATGGCATGCGTTTTGTAGAAGAAAAAGAGATGAACTTATACTCTATTGGTGCTTTGCTTCATGATATAGGAAAAGTAAAAGATTTGGATTATTTTGAGGGTGAATCTGGAAGAGACTATGAAAGAATAAAAAAACATTTATTTAATAGCTATACTCTTGTAAGTCAAACTTCTGAATATTCTCTTGAGGTTATTTTAACTGTTGCTTTGCATCATGAATATTACGGGCTTGGTTATGGACCTTATGAGCGTTTATACAAATTAAAATTAGAAAAAGTTCCTAGCTTTCAGATACCGAGGATTATGTCTTATGAAGCTAAGGTAATAGACGATTGTGATGCTTTTGCTTATTTTCCAGCTAAAATGCTTGAGATAATAGATGTGTATGATGCTTTAATTGACCCTGCAAGAAAATATAGAGGAGGAAAAACTTTTACTCCTGAAGAAGCTCTAAACATTATGAAAGAAGATTTTATAGAAAAACATGTGAAGTTAGACCCTATACTTTATGATGTATTTGTTGAGTTTTTAAGTAACTCTATAGAAAAAGATTTACTATCTTCTAAGCTGGAATAGATTTATTAGTTATAAGAATTAAATCAAAAATATTTATAGTGATTTAATTTTTATTTATATAATTTTTTTGTTTTATTCAACTTTTTCCCGCAGCTGTGCGGTGCGGACTTCGTCAAAGAACCAAAAAGTGCGATTGTTTTAGCTTTATATCTTTGGAATGTATAAATATAAAATAATATCTATATTTTGTATATACATAAAAAGCTGGAATTCATAAAATGCAGTTCTTTTGATTCTTTTATATCAATACTAAGTAGGTGCTTTGCCGAAGGCACGCAGAGCGTCGGCAAAAGAAGTGGGGTGCTATCCTACGGGCACGCTTCGCAGTTGGGCTAATCCTGCAAATAATAAACTTTAAATTTTTTAGTATACAGATAAAATGAGTATGTTAAAACCTCAATTTCTTTTTCTTTAAAAGAAGCTCTACTAAATATTTAAGTTCATATCTTGAATAATAGTCTTTTACCATAGTAACACCTTTTTTATTAAAAAAACTGAAATATTGATGCGTTTCTAATATGCTTATAAGAGATTTGAAATGTTCTTTATCTAATTTAAAACTATTTGAAACTTCTTCTATTGTGTATAATTTATCTTCATCTTGAAAATGTTTATTTAAAAAAATATTAGCATTCCTTGATATTATTATTTTAGAAACTATATGTCTTATAAAGAGAGTTAAAGCAAATAATATTAATAAATATTGAATCATGATGGAGTTTGGTTGAATATTATTAAATTCATAAATATCTCACCAAGCTCTGTTTTATAGCATATAGAAAGTATTTTATCATTTTCTTTTTCAAGCATAGATAATTGATCACTCATTAATATTGCAGGAGGCGTCATATCCAAATCTATATGTTTAGTAGAAAGTTCATTAATGGCAGAGCCAGCAACCATATTAACAAACTCTTTTATAGTAGAAATAAATATATCATCTATAACAGTAATAGATTCCATATTAAGAGCAGACGCCAATTTAAAAGCAGTAGCCTTACTCATGTTAAACATAAGTCTTCCGCTTAAATCGCCATTAATTCCAATAAAAACTATAACCCCGCCTACATGATTAGCATTTCTATGTATCTTTATGCTGCCTTTACCAACATTAGAATTAAAATAGCTCTTTAATATAACAACTGTACCTTTACTAAAAGCATTTACAACATCTAAATCAAACATATTTTATTTACCTACAATAATATTTATATATAATATATCGGAAATTAATCAATATTTTTTTATACAAATAAACTTATATATAAATAATAGTATATTAATAATATTTAATTTATCAAGTAAAGCAATATTTTTTAAATCCTTGACATTATATAAAAATTGTAATATTATATTTTTATACCAAAACAGGTATATAAAATAAAAATAATAACTTTTATTATACATCAGGAGCAACAATATGAGAGTTTATGATTTAAGAACGGACACAATAACAAAGCCAAGTAATGAAATGCGTAAAGCAATATATAATGCAGAATGTGGCGATGATGTTTATATGGAAGACCCTACAGTAAATAAACTTCAAGACATGGCAGCAGAAATTACAGGAAAAGAAAAAGCAATATTTGTTTCAAGCGGTACTATGGGTAATTTGATACCTTTATTAATATTATCTTCAAAAACAAGACAGATACTTTTGGAAGAAGAATCTCATATTGTACATTATGAACTTGGAGGAGTGGCTGCATTAGCAGGTGCTTTGCCTTTGCCTGTAAAAGCTAAAAGAGGAATATTAACAAAATCTATAATAGAAGATTATTTTTCTCCACAACCTTATTATATGTCTAATGTAAATATAGTAGAAGTTGAAAACAGTCATAATAGACATGGAGGAAGCGTATACCCAATAGAAGTTTTAAAAGAATTATATAGCTTCACAAAATCAAAAAACGTGCATATGCATATGGACGGAGCAAGGGTATTTAATGCTTCTATTGCTTCAAAGGCTTCAGTAAAAGAAATAGCTTCTAATACAGACTCTATTACATTTTGTTTATCAAAAGGACTCGGTGCGCCAATGGGAGCTATGTTATGTGGAAAAAAAGAGTTTATAGATGAGGCTTTCAAAATTAGAAAGTTAATAGGAGGAGGATTAAGACAGATTGGTTTGATGGCTGCTGCTGGAATATATGCTTTAGAAAATAATATAGAATCATTAGAAGAAGACCATATTAAAGCAAAAAAAATAGCCTCTGCTGTAATTGAATCAAAATTGGGAGAGCTAAGTTTAGATGAAGTTGAAACTAATATTGTAATAGCAAAAACGCAAAAAAAATCAATAGAATTAGTAAATAAACTTTTGGAAAAGGGAATAAAAGCAAGCTCTTTTGGTGATTATAAATTAAGATTTGTAACTCATAGAGATATTAGCATGAAAGAAGTTGAAGAAGCCTGTGATATAATAAAAAGTTTTAAAAATAATATTTAAAAACAATATTAAATAGAAAATAATCACAAAAACTTTAAAAAAATATTACTTTAATTATTAAAAATAATTATAAATCTATTGACTTTTTAATTATTTTGAATATAATATATTACTATGAAAGGTAATATTATTTTTAATACAAATAATTTTTTAGCTTATTACTTTAAGTCTTTTTATTATTTTGGCGTTTAAAGCGCCAGAGTATCTTTTTTAAACAACAACACATAAATACATTTTAATTAATCAAAAAAATAAAAACATTATTCTAAAATATAATGCTTAATTATTATAAAAAATAAATAGTTTTAAGGAGAAAAAATCATGATTATTGTAATGAAGGCTAATGCCAAAGAAGAACAAGTTAATAATATAACAGATAGATTAACAAATTTAGGATTAGGTACAAACAAAATCGTAGGAGTAGACTGCACAGTTATAGGTATTGTTGGAGACACTTCAAAAGTAGATAAAGAATTAATAGCAACATTACCAGGTGTAGATAAAGTATTAAAAGTACAAGAACCATTCAAAAGAGCAAACAGAGCATTCAAAAAAGAAGACACTATAGTAGATGTAAGCGGAGTAAAAATAGGCGGAGAAAAACCAGTAATAATAGCAGGACCTTGTTCTGTAGAGAGCGAAGAGCAGGTAATAAATATAGCAAAAAGTGTAAAAGCATCAGGAGCTTCAATACTTAGAGGAGGGGCTTTCAAACCTAGAACTTCCCCTTATGCATTCCAAGGTTTGGCACTTGACGGACTTAAAATATTAAAGCTTGCAAAAGAAGAAGTAGGTATTCCTATAGTAAGTGAAATTGTATCTATAAGACACTTAGAAGATTTTGAAAATACTGTTGATATGATTCAAATTGGGGCAAGAAACATGCAAAACTTTGAGCTTTTAAAAGAAGTAGGTAAATTAAAAAAGCCAATACTTTTAAAAAGAGGTTTAGCTAACACTATGGAAGAGTGGCTTATGAGTGCTGAATATATATTAGATAAAGGCAATCCTAATGTAGTATTGTGTGAGAGAGGTATAAGAACATTTGAAACATACACAAGAAACACTTTCGATGTATCAGCTATACCAGTGATAAAGAAAATGAGCCACTTACCTGTTATAGGCGACCCTTCACATGCAAGCGGAAGAGCTTGGATGGCACTTCCTTTAACACTTGCTGCAATTTCTGCAGGTGCTGACGGCATGATTATAGAAGTACACAATGACCCAGAACATGCTTTATGCGACGGAGCACAATCTATAAGACCAGAAACATTTGCTGATGTAATGGAATCTGTTAATATGATTAGCGAAACAGTATCCAAAATAAAAGCAAAACACAACGGAAGAGTTTATACTAAATAAACTATTTTAATTGAATGATAATAAATGATAATAAGCGATGATACAATATGTACTATCGCTTATTTTTTATAATTATTTTAAAACTTTAAAAAATATTTAATATAATTCTATATTTGCACTTTTTGGTTCTTTGACGAAGTCCGCAGAGCGTAGCTACGGGAAAAAGAACAATAAAATTTTACTATATACTAAAAAAATTTTTCTGATTTATCAAAATTTATTTTTTATTATTTTCGGGGACTAGCCCCCCTGAGAAGCGTACCCGTAGGGTAGAACCCCCACTTCTTTTGCGACCGAAGGGAGTGCCTGTGGCGTGACCCAAAGAAGCAAAAAGACTGCATTTTTATGAAGTACAATTTATAAGTAAAAAAATACAATATATTATTTACATACTTCTTAGATATAAAACTAAAATATTTTGCACTTTTCGCAAAGCGTACCCGTAGGGTAAAAACTTTGACGAAATCCGCAGAGCGTAGCGGCGGGAAAAACTTGAAGAAAATAAACCTTATATAGAAAATATAGTTACTTGCGTATAAATAAAAAAGCGATAATACAATATGTACTATCGCTTTTTATATCATAAATATTATTTTTTATCAAACTGTAATTTGCATTACATCTTCTTCTTTAGCTGAAGAATCTATATCATTATCATTGTTCATATCACCGCTTTCTTTGTTGTAAACATGTAATTTATTATAAAGTTTAACACCAGTACCAGCAGGTATAAGATGTCCGATAATAACATTTTCTTTTAATCCAAGCAACTTATCAACTTTACCTTTAATAGCAGCATTAGTCAATACTTTAGTAGTCTCTTGGAATGAAGCAGAAGATATAAAGCTTTCAGTATTAAGAGCAGCTTTAGTTAAACCAAGAAGTACAGGTTTACCGCTTGCAGGAGAACCGCCAGCCTCTTCATAGCGTCTATTTTCTTCTTCAAACTCATACTTATCAACATACTGACCAACAATATATTTAGTATCGCCTGGGTCAATAATTTCAAGTCTTCTAAGCATCTGTCTAATAATTAAAGCGAAGTGCTTGTCGTTAATACCTACACCCTGCTTATTATAAACGCTCTGTATCTCTTCAAGCAAATAAGTTTGTAAAGCCAAATCACCCTGAGTTTCCAATATATCATGAGGGTTAATCTTACCATCACATAATTGAGTACCAGTTTTAACATAGTCCCCATTTCTTACCAACAATTTTTTACCATGAGGAACTAAGTGTTTAGTTTCATCAAACTCATTTCTAATTTTAACTACTTTTTTACCCTTATGAGAACCGCCGATTTCAACCTCACCGTCAATACCAGCAATAATAGCAGTGTCTTTAGGTTTTTGAGCCTCAAGCAACTCTTGTACACGAGGCAAACCGCCTGTAATGTCATTACTTTTTTGCTGTATACGAGTAGTTTTAGCTATAACCTCACCAACTTCAACTTTTTGGTTATTTTCAACCATAAGCTGAGCACCATTAGGTATATCAGTTTCAAAAATATCATCACCATCTACAATGAGTATTTTAGGCTGCATACTAGCATCTTTAAACTCTTGAATAATCTTAGTAACATTACCAGTCTGCTCGTCTATAGCCTCAACCATAGTTCTACCTGTAATGATATCCTGATATCTTACTACACCTGCTTTTTCAGATATTATAGGCTCATTATAACCATCGAAGCTAGCAATTACTGTATTAGCATCAATAAATACATTCTCATTAACTCTATATTCACTACCTACTTTAATAGGTATATTATGCTTAGCACCTGTAATCATCACATACTTATTATCGCTAGTGATTTTCAAAGTACCATTATGTGTAGCTTTTATATCTTCACCATCTTTTGTAGTAGCGATAACATCTCCTATAAGTACTTTTGCATTGTTTTCTTTTAATACATCTTTTATAGAGCTTTTTTCCCATTTGTTAAGTACACGTCTTATTAAAAGCTCACCATTTCTTGCTGTAATTTTTACACCATTAGGCTGTACAACATAGTTAGAAAACTGTTCTATATATATAGGATAATTAAGCTTAACTTCATTTTCTTCAACAGACTGAGTAGCAACACCACCAATGTGGAATGTTCTCATTGTAAGCTGTGTACCAGGCTGACCAATACTTTGAGCTGCCACAACACCAACAGCCTCACCAATAGAAGCAAGTGTGTTAGTAGATAAGCTTCTACCATAACATTTCTGACAAACACCCATTCTGCTTTCACAAGTAAGAGGATGTCTTATTCTTATTTTCTCTATACCGGCCTGCTCTATTCTATCAGCAATTTCTTCTGTAATTTCAGTATTAGCCTCACATATAAGCTCTTTAGTTTGAGGATGATAAATATGTTCATTACTGAAGAAACCAACAACTCTCTCTTTTAATGATTTTTTAATCTCATCATATTCTTTAATAGGTTCAATCTCAATACCCTTAACAGTACCGCAGTCATGCTCTGAAACAACAACCCCAATAGCAACATCAACCAATTTTCTTGTAAGGTAACCAGCACTTGAAGTTTTTAATGCAGTATCAGCAAGACCTTTTCTTGCACCGTGAGTAGAGATAAAGTACTCTTGTACAGTAAGACCCTCTTTGAAGTTTGAAATAATAGGAAGCTCTATAATATCACCATTAGGCTTAGCCATAAGACCTCTCATACTAGCAAGCTGTCTTATCTGCTGTTTAGAACCTCTTGCTCCAGAATCCGCCATTATATATATAGGGTTAAATCCGTCTTGGTCTTGTCTCAAGTTATCCATCATAGCATCAGTAATTCTACCCTCTACAGCAGTCCACAAGTCTTTTACCTTCTGGCTTCTCTCATCATCAGTAATAATACCGTTCATATACTGGTCTCTAAGCTGTTCTACCTGTTTAGTAGCCTCTTCAATTTCATGTTTTTTCATTGGAGGAATAAGTATATCAGATACAGATATTGTAGAACCAAATACAGTAGCACTTTGGTAACCAAGTTCTTTAATATCATCAAGCATATTAACAGTAGTAGCAGTACCATGTTTTAAATATACTTCATGAATAAATTTGGCTAAATCTTTACTTCCGAAATCTCTGTTTTGGAATCTAAAGTCCTCAGGTATCACTTGATTAAACTTAATTCTTCCCACAGAAGTTTCAACAAATTTTTCTTCTCCGTCTTTATCTTTCATGAGAACTTTAATTCTAGCTTCAAGCTCAATTAAATTACTGTCATAAGCAAGTAAAGCATCTTCAGGAGAAGCAAATACTTTATTTTCACCCTTCATACCGCTTCTTAATTTAGTTAAATAACTAATACCAAGTACAATATCCTGAGTAGGGTTAACAATAGGCTCGCCATTAGCAGGGTTTAATATGTTATGAGGAGCAAGCATTAAAGTCCAAGCTTCAATTTGTGACTCTGCAGAAAGCGGAGTATGAACTGCCATCTGGTCACCGTCAAAGTCAGCGTTATAAGCGTGACAAACAAGCGGGTGAAGCTGAATTGCTTTTCCTTCAACAAGTACTGGTTCAAAAGCCTGAATACCAAGTCTGTGAAGTGTCGGAGCACGGTTTAAAAGTACAGGGTGCTCTTTAGCAATCTCTTCTAATACGCCCCAAACTTCTTCTCTGCCCTCTTCTACAAATCTTTTTGCAGATTTTATATTATGAGCAGAATTAGTTTCAACTAATTTTTTCATAATGAATGGCTTAAATAATTCAACGGCCATTTTTTTAGGAAGACCGCATTGATGCATTTTAAGTCTAGGACCAGCAACAATAACAGAACGTCCTGAATAGTCAACACGTTTACCCAAAAGGTTTTGACGGAAACGACCTTGCTTACCCTTTAACATATCTGAAAGAGATTTTAATGCTCTGTTTCCAGGTCCTTTTACAACTTTTTTTCTTTTGCTATTATCAAATAAAGCATCAACTGCCTCTTGAAGCATTCTTTTTTCGTTTCTTATAATGATATCAGGAGCTCTTAAAACTAATAATCTCCTTAAACGAATATTTCTGTTTATAACTCTTCTATAAAGGTCATTCAAATCTGAAGTAGCGAAACGTCCGCCGTCAAGCTGAACCATAGGTCTTAATTCTGGCGGAATAACAGGTACAACATCAAGTATCATCCAAGTAGGGTCATTGCCTGATGATTTGAAATCTTCAAAAATCTCAAGACGTTTTCTAAGTCTTCTGTCAGATTTCTCACCCTTTTTAATCATCTCTTCTCTAAGTTTTCTGATTTCTTCGTCCATATCAAGGTCTTTAAGCATATCACGTATGCCTTCAGCACCTATACCAATACGAATATTATCCCCATATCTATCTAAAGCTTCATTATATTCATCTTCAGTAAGCAAATCACCCTTAGAATAATCGCTATCACCTGCATCAATAACAACATATCTCTCAAAATAAAGTACGCTTCTTAAATGAGATATATTCATGTTTAGAAGAAGTCCGATTCTTGAAGGAGTGTTTCTATAATACCAAATATGAGCAACAGGAGCAGCTAACTCTATATGACCCATTCTCTCACGTCTTACTTTGAAATGTGTAACTTCAACTCCGCACTTATCACAAACAACACCCTTATAACGTTTGCTTTTAAACTTACCGCAATAACACTCATATTCTTTAGTAGTTCCAAATATCTTCTCACAAAAAAGCCCATCTCTCTCAGGTCTTAAAGTTCTGTAGTTGATAGTTTCTGGTTTTTTAACTTCGCCATAACTCCACTCTCTCATAACCTGAGGACTTGCTATACCTATTTTTATTTGGTCAAAGTTTGTAAATTGCATTAAACTTCTCCTAATTATTTAAAAATCTTAGTTTGTTTTTTAGTTTTTTTCTTTAATTCTTTTTCAGTAGAAGGAAGCTGATTGCCCTCTTCATCGTGAATAGTGATATTAAGACCTAAGCCTCTAAGCTCTTGAACCAATACGTTAAAGCTTTCAGGTATACCCGGAGAAGATATAACATCACCTTTAACAATAGATTCATATATTCTTGCACGACCTGTCATATCGTCAGATTTAACAGTTAAGAACTCTTGAAGCATATTTGCAGCTCCATAAGCCTCTAATGCCCACACTTCCATCTCTCCTAATCTCTGACCGCCGAATTGCGATTTACCACCCAAAGGCTGCTGAGTAACAAGTGAGTAAGGACCAGTACTTCTAGCGTGAACCTTATCTTCAACCAAGTGGTTAAGTTTAAGCATATACATGTATCCTACTGCTACATCATTTTTGAAAGGCTCGCCTGTTCTGCCGTCAAAGAGTTTTACTTTACCAGTAGGATTTAAACCAGCTGCTATCATAGCCTCTTTTAACTCATCTTCTTTAGGACCCTCAAATACAGGACAAGCATATTTTAAGCCCATTTTATGACCAGTCCAACCGAGTAACATCTCAATTACCTGACCAATGTTCATACGAGAAGGTACACCAAGAGGGTTCAAACAAATATCTACAGGAGTACCGTCCTCTAAATAAGGCATATCCTCTATAGGCATTATTCTCGCAACAACCCCTTTGTTACCGTGACGACCAGCCATTTTGTCGCCTTCTTGTATTATACGCTTCTTAGCTAAGAATACTTTTACTACTTCCTCAACACCAGGCTTTAATTCATCGCCATTTTCTCTGCTGTAAACTCTTACATCTATAACAGTACCGTCTTTTCCATGAGGAACTCTTAAAGAAGTATCTTTTACATCTCTTGACTTCTCACCAAATATTGAATGAAGAAGTCTGTATTCTGGAGTAACCTCTGTTTCACCTTTAGGAGTTACTTTACCAACTAATATATCTCCAGCTTTTACTTTAGCACCTATTCTTACAATACCTCTCTCATCAAGATTTTTGAATGCAGAATCTGGTACATTTGGTATATCTCTAGTAATATTTTCTTTATCTAATTTTGTCTCACGAGCTTCAACTGAAAACTCTTCTATGTGAATTGAAGTAAATACATCTTCTTGTACTAATCTCTTGCTTAAAAGGATAGCGTCCTCGAAGTTGTAGCCTTCAAAAATCATGAATGCTGCTAAAACGTTTCTTCCAAGTGCCAATTCACCATGGTCTGTAGCAGGTCCGTCAGCTAAAAGACCGCCAGCTTTAACAGTATCCCCCACATTAACTACAGGTCTTTGATGATAATTGGTATCTTGGTTAGTTCTTTGATATTTTGTAAGTTCATAAACATCATAATCATCATCGCTATTTTGTTTAGTAGGTTTAATAACTATTTCATCATGAACTACTTTTATAACCTTACCAGCTCTTTTTGCATGAACTGCTATTCCTGTGCCAGGCTGACATATTTTTGCTTCTACTCCAGTACCAACTATAGGTGATTCTGGGAATAAAAGAGGTACACTTTGACGTTGCATGTTTGAACCCATCAAAGCTCTGTTAGCGTCGTCATGCTCTAAGAATGGAATAAGTGAGCTTGAAAGTGAAACAATCTGCTGAGGTGAAACGTCCATATACTGTACTTGATCTGGTGTAGAATATGGGAATTCACTTCTATATCTTGTAGAAATAAGATTTTCTTTGAATGTTCCATCTTCATTTAAAGGAGCATTAGCATCAGCAATATGATAACGCTCTTCATCATGAGCTGTTAAGTATTCTATCTCATCAGTTACTTTACCATTAACAACTTTTCTATATGGAGTCTCTAAGAATCCATGTTTATTTATTTTAGCATAAGTAGCAAGTGAAACTATAAGACCAATATTTGGACCTTCAGGAGTTTCAATAGGACATATTTTACCATAGTGAGTATGGTGTACGTCACGAACCTCAAAACCAGCCCTATCTCTTGTAAGACCTCCAGGACCTAAAGCGTTTAATCTTCTTTTGTGTGTAATCTCTGATAATGGATTGTTTTGGTCCATGAACTGAGATAATTGGCTTGTACCATAAAACTCTTTAATTACTGCTTGTATTACTTTTATGCTTACAAGTGATTGAGGAGTTACAGCTTCCATGTCCTGCATTTGCATTCTCTCTTTAGCTGCTCTCTCCATTCTTGTGAAGCCTGTTTTTATTTGCATAGCCAATAATTCACCAACGCTTCTTATACGTCTGTTGCCTAAATGGTCTATATCATCTAATTGCTCTTCATTTATGAAAACTTTTATTAAAAAGCGAATTGTCTCTATTATGTCTTTATGTCTTAAAACCTTATCCTGTTCACTTTCTGGGAAGTTTAATCTCTTGTTTATTTTGTAACGACCAACATCACCTAAAGCATACAATTTAGGGTCAAATACTAAATCATTACAAGTTTTTACAACGTTCTCTATTAAAGCAGGTTCACCTGGTCTTATTACATTATAAATCTTTGTACAAGCTTCTTTCTGATTTTTTGTAGTGTCTTTATCTAAAGTATTAATTATAGTAACATTGTCTTTTATTGCTTCCATATTTAATACTTCAATTTCATCTATACCGCTCATTAAAAGTCTTTCTGCCAAGTTTTGGTTAATAAGCTCGCCTGGGTTTAAGATGATTTCTTCTGGATTTTCTTTATCAAATACTGTTGAATATGAGCGTCTTCCTATAAGCTGAGCTTTTTTCTCTTCATCAGAAAGTTTAGCCAAAGATATTTTATCTATTTCATAGAATAATTTTAAAATTTCTTCATTAGTTGTGATACCAATAGCTCTTAAAAATACTGTAACAGGAAGTTTTTTCTTTCTGTCAATTCTTACATACATTATATCTTTTTTGGTATCAAGTTCAAACTCAAGCCAAGTACCCCTATCTGGAATAATCTTAGCTACAAACATAGCATCTCTATCACTGCGGTTAAATACAACACCAGGAGACCTATGAATCTGAGAAACAACAACCCTCTCAGCACCGTTAATAATGAATGTACCTCTATCTGTCATAGCAGGTATTTCACCAACAAAAATTTCTTGTTCTATTATTCTTTCTGGGTCTCTTACAGTTAATTGTACTTTTATTTTGAATTGATAAGCATAAGTTTTATCTCTTCTTCTTGCTTCTTTTTCAGATATTTTAGGCTCACCTATAGAGTAAGAAATAAACTCTATTTGCATTTTTTCATTAGTTGCTACTATAGGGAATATTGAAGTTAAAACCTCTTGTAAGCCTTCATTTTTTCTTTTATTTTCAGGAACATCTTTCTGAAGGAAGCTTTCATAAGATTCTTTTTGTATAGCGAGGAGATCTGGAGGCTCTATCACAGAAGCCGAACGTGAAAAGTTTACACGGCCATTCTCCATTCTGTATTTTTTTGCGAATTCTACTCCGCGTTCCTTATATACTTTATTATCTATCTGAATGTTATTAGACATATTTAAAGATCTCCACTATATTTATAACAGTTATTATATATTTTTTATTTTCTTAAGATACGCTAATAAGAAGGGTAGAAAACATATCATACCCTTCTTAAATATAATCAAATATTAATGATATTATTTAATTTCAACTTTACCACCAGCTGCTTCTAATTGTTTTTTGATAGCTGCTGCTTCATCTTTAGAAACGCCAGATTTAATTGTTTCGCCGCCTTTTTCTACAGCATCTTTAGCTTCTTTTAAGCCTAAACCGCTAACTGCTCTAACTTCTTTAATAAGAGCAATTTTTTGAGCTGCATCAAAACCTGTAAGAATAACATCAAAATCGCTTTTTTCTTCTTCAGCTGCTGCTGCTGCACCGCCTGCTGCTGGAGCTGCTGCTACTGCTGCTACTGGCATAGCTGCTGTTACGTTAAATTTTTCTTTTATAGCTTCTACTAACTCATGAAGCTCGATAACTTTCATTTCTTCTATTGCTTGTAATATTTCTTCTTTACTTAAAGCCATTTTTATTCTCCTTAAATGTTTTATTTCTTAGTTTTTAATTTAATATCAACATATCAACATATTATGCTGATTTCTTTTTTTCCTCTTCAACGCTGTCAAGCACATAAGCAAGCTCTGATATAACGCTTTGCAAGCTGTTTGCAAAACTTGATATAGGAGACTCGAGTGCTGTAACAAGATGAGAAAGTAGAACTTCTCTTGGAGGTATATTAGCTACAACCTGTACATTAGCAGGGTCTAATAAATCCTCGCCCATGTAACCGCCTTTTATTTTGATTTTATCATTCTTTTTAGCGGCTTCACTGATAACCTTAGCAGCTGATGGCATATCTTCTTTTGCAAATACAACTGCTGTTGGGTTAATAAACATCTCATCTTTTACTTCTCTGCCTAAATCTTTCAAAGCAATGTCTACTAATGAGTTTTTGCATATTTTCATTGAAGAAGAAGTTTTTGCTAATTCGCGTCTTAAATCTGTAAGCTGTGATACTGTTACTCCTCTATAATCGAAGAATACTAAACCAGCACAACTGCCCATACTTTCTTTAAGAGCTGCAACTGTTTCTATATTTTTCTTATTAGGCATATATCCACCTTCTTCTATTTATATTAAACAATCTCTATAAAGCTATTCATATAATGGGATCACAAAATACGACTTCGTTTATAAAAATGTTTATCAGCTAATTATAGTTTTATCTTTTTATGGTCTATTTTTATACCAACACCCATAGTTGATGTTACACCAACGCTTTTTATATAATCACCTTTTAAGTCTGATGGTTTCTTTCTTAATATCTCATCATAAAAAGCTCTGAAGTTTTCGTTTAACTTATTAACGTCCATAGATGCTTTACCTATAGCCATTCTTACAACACCGAATTTATCTGCTCTGTATTCCATTCTTCCTGCTTTAAAGCTTTTTACTGCCTGAGCTATATCAAGTGTAACTGTTCCTGTTTTAGGGTTAGGCATAAGTCCTTTTCTACCAAGAATCTGTCCTAATTTACCTACTTCTTTCATTAAGTCTGGTGTAGATATTGCAACATCAAAGTCAGTATATCCGCCTTTAATTTTGCTTATTAAATCTTCAAAACCTACTTCCATAGCACCAGCATTTTTTGCCTCATCTGCTTTCTCACCTTGAGCAAATACTACTACTCTTTTTTCTTTACCGAAAGCATTAGGGAATGATAATGTATCTCTTATTGTGTGTTTTGGTAGGATATTAAGGTTGATTGTAACCTCAATAGTTTCATCAAATTTACAGGTAGCGTTTTTCTTAGCTAAATCTATAGCTTCATCTACAGAATAGAGTGTTAATTTCTCTACAGTCTTTCTTATAGCGTCGTAACGTTTGCCACCTATTTTCTTTTCTTTTGTTGCCATCTTTTCTTTCCTTTTTTCAAACGCGTACTTCCATTTATTATTAAATGGTGTTGCCTATTTTAATATTTTAATTAATAATTATTCTACTTTAATACCCATAGCACGAGCTGTACCCGCAACTATTTTTTTTGCTGCTTCTATATCATTAGCTGACATATAAGCCATTTTCTCTTGAGCTATCTCTTCAAGCTGCTTCTGATTGATTGTTGCAACTTTTGTTTTGTTAGGCTCGCCAGAACCTTTTTCTATACCCAATTTCTTCTTAATTAAAGTAGAAGTTGATGTACCTTTAGTAACAAATGTATAAGTTTTATCTTCATACACTGTTATATAAGTGTTTAATAGCTGACCTTTCATTTTAGATGTTTTAGCATTAAAATCTTTAACGAAAGCGGCTATTTGTATTTGTTTCTGACCTAATGCAGGTCCAAGTGGTGGAGCAGGAGTTGCCTCTCCGCCGGGTATTCTAACCTTTACAATACCAACTACTCTTTTAGCCATTTTTACTACCTCTTTTTATTATAATTTCTTTACTTTATTAAAGTCTAACTCTGTTGGGGTGCTTCTGCCGAATATCTCTATTTTTACTGTAACCTTACCCTTATCAGCATTAATATTCTCTATTAAGCCATTTAAACCATTGAAAGGTCCGTCTATAACTTGTACCTTCTCCCCTATTTCAAATTCCATTCCTATAAGCTCATTAATATCGTTTTTGTTTTTAGCTTCTCTGTCTTCAAATATACGAGCAACATCAGCTTCGCTTAATGGAGTTGGAATTATATTACCTTCTTCTTTAGTTGTAGCATGACTTCCTATAAATCCTGCCACTCCAGGCGTTCTTCTTACCATAGATTGTGTAGCATCATTCATAACCATCTTAACTAAAACATAACCAGGGTAAAAAAACTCTTCTTTAGTTACTTTTTTACCATTTTTATTTTTTTGTACAGTCTCAGAAGGTATATATATGTCTACTACCAAATCAGACATACCATTTTCTTTAATTCTTTTTTCTAAACGTTCACGAACTTTATTTTCATAACCGTGCTGAGTGTGAACTATATACCATCTATAATCTCTAGTCATTTCTTCAGACATACATCACCTACTATATCTATTTTTTCTAATGTATCGTATAGCGAAATAAACCACAAATAATACCACAACAAGAAGTATTAAAACCAAAGCTATTTTTGATGAAGCTATAGAAGATAATATAGAACCATCTAATAAAGCTCTAGTTAGAAATGTTACTATATAATCTGCAGCACCCAAAAAAGCAGCAGACAAAATAAGCAAAATTACAACAACAACTGTTTGATTAAGAACTTCCTGACGAGTAGGCCATACACTTCTCTCAAAAAGCTCTTTTTTTATCTCTTCTAAAGAATTAAATAATTTGTTCTTTTTCTTCTCTGCCATATACAATACCTTAAATTTTAATATTAAATTAAGTAAAAAATCAGGTCAGACAGGAGTCGAACCTGCAACACCCGGTTTTGGAGACCGGTGCTCTACCAATTGAACTACTGACCCAAATATATAAAAAATTATCTTGAAACTTTCAATTCTCTGTGTATAGTGTGTTTTCTATCATGAGGGCAATATTTTTTTAATTCTAATTTTTCTTGAACATTTTGTTTATTTTTAGTTGTTATATAATTTTTTCTTTTACATTCTGTGCATTGTAAATGTATTTGTTCGGTTTTTACTTTATTACCTGCCATTTTTATATCTCCGAAATTTAGACTACTTATATTTTAAGTGGTATTCAATTATATAATTATTTTTCTTTTATGTCAATACTTTATTAAAACAATTTTGCATATAACTCTAATTTATTATACTTATTTTAATATAAAAAACAACCATTATAATTAATCTAATTAAAAAAATTTTATTATATATACAAATAGTTTTTAATAATAATAATGGTTAAATTATTGACATAAATGTTAATTAATATATCATTCAAATAAAATTATGAGGAGTTTACTAATTTGAGAAGTTTGAACTTAAATCAAGAAATACTTAATTTTTATTTAATAGACGATTTTAATACAGAAGATAAAAATATTATAATAGAAGAACTAAAAAACAGATTGTCTAATAATAAAAATTTAGAACTTGAAATAGGAAGCGGAAACGGGAAATTTATAGTAGAGCTTGCTATGAATAACAAAGATAAATATTTTGTTGGTATAGAATATTCTTTTAAAGCTGCTAAAAAAGCAATATCCAAAGCATACAAAAGAGATATAAAAAACCTCACTATTATATTTGGTGAAGCTAATAATGTAATAGATAATTATATTAAAAATAAATACTATTTTGATAAAATATACTTAAACTTCCCAGACCCTTGGCCAAAGAAAAAACATGCACATAGAAGAATATTTAATAAAGAGTTTTTAGGTAAAATGCATCCGCTCTTAAAAGATAATGGTATATTTTATTCTGTTACAGATGATGATAATTATGCACTTGAAATAATGAACCCTATATATAAAGAAGATAATAATTTCAAAAATATTCTAAGTGAAGATTATGTTCATAGTTTAGAAGGATATGGCGTTACTCTCTATGAAGAGAAAATGAGAGCTATTGGACATAATATATATTTTTTCGCGCATAAAAAGTTTTAATATAATTTCATTATTGATATTTTAGCTTAAATTCATTATATTTAAAATAGTTTAAAAAATGAAGGTGAAAACAATGAATATAAGCAATGAAAAAAAATCTAAATATATGATAATAGAGGGAATAGTATCTGTAATCATAAACGTATTATTATTTGCATTTAAATATATAGTAGGAATACTCACAGGCTCACTTTCTATAATGGCAGATGCATGGCATTCATTAAGCGATTGCATAAGCAGTATTATAGTTATTATAGGAGGAATATTTTCTAAAAAACCAGCAGACAAAGAACACCCTTTCGGTCATGGAAGAATAGAGCTTATAACTAGTTTTATTGTTGGTATTATGCTTGTATTTATAGGCTATAGTTTCTTTGCTGAGGCTATAAAAAATATTATGAACAAAAAAACTGCATCATTTACAATTATAGCTATTGTTGCAATGATTGTTTCTATTGTAATTAAAGAATTATTAGCACAGTATTCACTTTGGGGTTATAGAAAATCTGGTTCAAAGTCATTGTATGCTGATGCTTGGCATCATAGGAGTGATAGTATTACTTCTATAATAATATTAGTTGGTATATTAGTAGGAAAAAACTTATGGTGGATGGATAGTGTTTTGAGTATATTAGTTTCGCTTGTAATTTTTTATGCCGCTTTCGATGTTATAAAATCAAGCATAGAGCCTTTAATAGGAGAATACCCTTCAGAAGATATTATTAAAGATATTAACAGCATCGCTAATGAACTTAATATCAATAACGATAACTCAAATCTTCATCATTTCCACATACATACCTACGGCGACCATACAGAAATAACATTTCATATGCGTTTTCCAAAGAATATGACAGTAGAAGAGGCACATAATAAAGTAAGCATTTTAGAAAAATCTATAAGAGACAAAATGAATATGGAGTCAACTATACATATAGAATGTTATAAAAGTTAGTATATACCTAAACAACTACATTCTGTCAATTTATATATTTTTAAAAAATCTTTATCAACTTTTTCCCGCCGCAAAAAGTTGCAAAAAGTGCATATACTATAGCTAATATTTTATGAATATGTATTAAATGTGTGATAAAACCTAAATTTTAGCTAAAAATGCAGTCCTTTTGCTTCTTTGGGTCACCAAAAGAAGTGGGGGTATGTACCCCTACGGGCACGCTTCGCAGGGGGCAAAGCCCCCAAAAATAATAGACTTGTTTCAAAAGTACTTGACAAAATTAATTGAAAAAAATAAAAATAATTTTACTTACAAAACAATGTTTTACATGTTGTATAATAATAAATTTAAATGTATACAATTGCAGTCTTTTTGCTTCTTTGTGCCAACAAAAGAAGTGGGGTTTGGGGCAAAGCCCCAATTATAAAGATAAAATACTAAAAAATAAACAGTGTAATTATTTATTAATTTAGTTTTGAAACAAGTCTAATAAAAATTTAAAAACTTAAAATTTTTTAGTATAACTAATTAATCAAAATAATCCTATATTATTAATTTATAATTGATGCTATAATGTTTATATAAAATTATTATTTCAAAAGGCAGCTATATGATAGAATTAAAATCTCCTTGCAAAGTAAACTTGTTTTTGGATATAACATCAAAAAGGGAAGACGGATACCATTTAATAGAATCTTTATTTCACACCGTTAATCTTTATGACATACTAACAATAGAAGAGTCTAATTCTTTTAAAGTTACAACTACAGGCAAATACAAATTAAATGATGATAATGAGGATAATATACTTTCAAGAATATTTTTATTTTTTAAAGAGACTATGAACTTAAAAAAAAGTTATAAAATAAATATAGAAAAAAATATACCAAATGGTGCTGGTCTTGGAGGCGGATCTTCTAATGCTGGAGTATTTATTAAATTCTTACTTAAAGAGCTAAATATAAAAGAAGATGAAACATTAAAAAAAACATTTTCAAAGTTTGGAGCAGATATTCCTTTTTTTATTAAACAAGGCATGAGCTGGGTTAATGGTATAGGAGAGAATATTTTTAATTACAATTACACATTGCCTTATAAAATAATAATAATATACCCAAATATACATGTATCTACAAAAATTGCTTATTCCAATTTTAAAAGTGAAGATTTTAACAAAGCAGACTTTTTATATTTCAAATCTATTTTTGATAATAAAGAATTAGATTTTAATAATATTTATAATAATTTATATAATGTGTTTGAAAATAATGTATTTAATCTCGAGCCTAAAATAAAAGAATATAAAGAAGAAATGCAAAACAAAATAAATAAAAAAATAGTGATGAGCGGTTCTGGTTCTTCTTTATTTACTTTGTATGAGAGTGATGATAAAAAAATAGAAAATGATTACAATATATTAAAAGAAGAATTTCCTTATTTAGATGTATTTAAATTAGCATTAATATAGTTATAAAGGATAATAAATTGGAAGTATCTTTTATTCAATTTGACGTAAAAAAAGATAAAAAAGAAAATATAAACATAATAGAAAAACATATTAAAACAAATGATGCTAATTTAATAGTGCTTCCAGAGCTTTCTTCATCTGGATATTTATTTGAAAATAGAGAAGAATTATTAAACGTATCTGAAAGTATAAATGAAGATGAGATAAACGAAAAATCAATATTTATAAACTCTATAATAGAAATATCTAAAAAATATAGCAAAGCCATAATAGCAGGATTTGCTGAAAACTTTAAAGATAAAATCTATAATTCAGCATTAATAGCAGAAAACGGATATTTAAAAGGCGTATACAGAAAGGTTCATTTATCAGATTTTGAAAAGAAGTTTTTTGATGCTGGAGATATAAAAGAATCCTACAATGTATTTGAAGTTTGCAAAGAAAAAGTATCTATACAAATTTGCTTTGATGTGTGGTTTAGTGAAATATCAAGAAAACAAATACTAAACGGAAGCAATTTAATATGCATCCTTGCAAACTTTGGAGGAGAAAATACTTTAGATATAGCAAGAGTAAGAGCCATTGAAAACCTCACTCCTATAATATTATGCAATAGAGTTGGAAGAGAAAAAACAAAAGATATTGATGCATATTTTATCGGTAAAAGTTTTATAATTGATAAAGACGGAAGTCTTTTAGCAAATGCAAACAAAGACGAAACAATATCATTAAATGCCAACATAAAAATTAATAATTTAAAATCTAATATAATATGCTCAAACTTTTATGATGAAATAAAAAAGCATTATTAACTCTTTATAAACTTTTCATCTAATTCTTTTCTATTAGCTTTATAATATTTTATAATGTCCTTCCACCTGCTAATAAACAATTTACTTCCCTTTTGAGTATCTGTAATATTAGCTATATTAAGTTTATAAAAGTTCATAAAACATAAATCATATTCTAAATTAGTAAAATTATTATCTCTATATGACATTTTTTTATCTATAGTATTAAAACGCATAGTTATTATAACATTATCATTATTAATATTTTTAAGTATCTCATCTAATATTAAACAATGATAAAAAATATCCCAATCTTCTTTTTTTCTTCGCTCTAATATACCATAAAAAAATGATATATAAGGATTATAATTAAACCCTATTTTTTGGTAACTATGCCCAGCACAGCTTTGATTAGTAATGAATCCGAGCTTGTTAAGTTCTGTTACAACACCAACAAGCTCTTCATCAATTTCTGTTGTATCTAAAATACTCAAAATAAAAAACCTTAAAAAATTATTTTTTTATAATTTTTTTTAAAGCTTCTATTACCATATCTTGTTCCTCTTTAAGAATATCATTGTCTATAGGAAGAGCTATATTATGTTTAGAAGCATATTCAGAAACAGGCATATCTCCTTCTTTATATCCTAACTTTTTAACAAGAACAGGTGCCAAATGTATAGGGTGAGGATAATAAAGTGCTGTAGGTATACCAAGTTCATTTAATTTAGTTCTTACTTCATCTCTATTATCTTCAACTTGTATAACATATTGAGCATGAACACTCTCAGTATATTCTGCCACGTGAGGTACCTTTACTATATCTTTTAAATTATCATTATAATATTTAGCAGCATTTCTTCTGTGTTTCATATCATCATCAAAGCCTTTAAACTTCTCTAACAAAATTCCAGCCTGTAAATTATCTAATCTTCCAGTAGTTCCGAGCTTAACATGTATCATTCCCCCCTCATCACCATGATGACGAAGCTGTTTTAAGTTTTTGTATAATTTCTCATCATTAGTAAACACCATTCCTCCATCACCAAAACAACCTAAAGGCTTAGCAGGGAAAAATGAAGTAACAGCAATATCACCCAACTTTCCAGAACAAGATTTTATATTTTTATAGCTAGCACCAAAAGACTGACAAGCATCTTCTACTACAAATAAATTATGTTTTTTAGCTATGTCTAATATAACATCATAATTAGCACATTGTCCAAATAAGTTTACAGGTATAATAGCAACAGTATTTTTGTTAATAAGGCTTTCGAGTTTGTTTACGTCCATATTAAAATACTCATCAATATCGCAAACAACAACCTTCATACCCAAAAAAGAAGGAGCCTCAGCAGTAGAGAAAAATGTCATAGCAGGAACTATTACTTCTTTTGTAGAATGGTCCTCTCCAGCATTAAAACCCAATGCTAAAAGTGAAAGCACTAAACCAACATGCCCAGATGAAACCCCCACCGCATATTTAGCACCAGTATAATTTGCTAATTCATGTTCTAAACTCTCTAATTCTTCACCAAATATAAATTGACTTCTCTCTATAATAGAAGCTATTTTTTTATCTATACTCTCTTTTCTCTTTTCATAACCTCTGTAAAGATTCATATATTTCATCGCAATAACTCCATATTAAAAAATTAAATTTTCAATATATTTTATAAAAATTCATTACTATTGTCAATAATAAATATTACCAATTTTTATATTATAAAATTATAAATACCAATAATAAAAAACATATAAATACTTTTCAAAATTATACTTAAATAAATTTCTTTATTATGCTAATAAAAAATTCTATGATAAAATTCATTGACTTTTTACTGAAAAAATATATAATTGCGAGAATAAAATATCATAAATTACTTCGCTTCATGAAAATATGAAGCCTTGTCCAAGGAGTTTAAACAAATGAGAGAATATGAAATTCTTTTCGTTACAGAGATAAATGACTCTGTACATCAAAAAGCAAAAGAACATGTCAAATCAATTCTACAAAACTATAACTGTGAAATATTCAATGAATCAGATTATGGCATTCATAAGCTAAGCTACCCTATTCGCAAAGTAAATGAAGGTAAGTTCTATTTCTATCATTTTAAATGTGATGGTAAAAGCTTACAAACAATTGAAAGAGAATTGAGATATGAACTTAGCATATTGAGATTTATAATTGTTCGTTTAGACGAAATTATTCAAAAGAAAGAAGAGAAAAAAGAAGAAACAAATAATACGCAAGAAGCATAATTAGTATAGAGGCTTTATTATTATGTCAGATGTAAATAATGTAACTTTAATAGGCAGGCTTACTGCTGACCCAATGCTTAAATATTTGCCAAGCGGAAGTGCTGTAGTAGAATTTTCTATAGCAAATAACTACTATGTAAGCACTAAAAATGCTAATGAGGTTAACTATTTTGATGTAGTTGCTTTTGGAAAAACTGCAGAAACTATAAGCAAATATTTAACTAAAGGCAAACAAATAGCTATTAATGGCTCTTTAAGACAGGATAGATGGCAGGATAAAGATACAAATACTACAAAATCAAGAATTAGAATAATAGTTAATAGTATGCAAATGCTTGGAGCTAACAGTCAATCAATGGATACTACTTATACCCCTTCTCCTTCTGTTGGAGGCGGCGGTATGTCTGATGGTATTGATATAGGTAGTTTTTCTGACGATGATGAAGTGCCATTTTAATTAAACACTTTTTAGGAGATAAAATAATGGAATTAGAAAACACAGAAAATATAGAAAATACTTCTACTAATGAAGAAGAAAATAAAGCTAAAGCTGATAAAAAACAACACTTTAATAAAGAAACTAGCGATAAAGATATGGCTAGCAGAAAAAAATTCTTTAAGAAAAAAATATGCTATTTCTGCAAAAACAATATTGATGTGTTAGATTATAAAGACATAAAATTATTAAAAAAATATGTTAAAGAAAGCGGAAAAATTATACCTAAACGTTTAAACGGAACTTGCTCTAAACATCAAAGATTAGTTACTAAGGCTATAAAAAGAGCTAGAAATATAGCTCTTCTTCCTTATGAAACTAAATATTAATAATTGGTTTTAGAAACACTTGATAATAATAACAGCCATTATATTTTATATATGATGGCTGTTTTTTTATATTGAATTAAAAAACAAAATAAATTATGATATGTAAATGAAAAACTTTTTTATTATATCGTTTGCTGCACTATTATTGTTGTTATCTTGTAATAATAATAACCAATCCAAAAATAAACAATTAATAAATTGGGAAACTAATTATAATACGGCATTAGAAAAAGCAGTAAAAGAAAATAAATCTATAATGATAGATTTTTATACTGATTGGTGCACAATCTGTAAGATAATGGAGACTAATGTTTATTTAGATAAAGACATCGTTTCTAATATTAACTACAATTTCGTGCCTTTAAAAATTAACGCTGAAGATAATGAAGAATATATAAAATTTCTAACAAATCAATATAATATTAGTGCCTTTCCTACTACAGTGTTTATAAATACAAATGGTTTTATTATAAAAAAAATATTAGGCTATATTGATACAAATGATTTACTTGAAGAGATAAAAAATATAGAAATAAAAACAGAAAATATTAATAAAGAGTTTGCAAATGATAATCCAACAGTGGAGAAATTAAAAATATATATAGACTCTGAGTATTATAGAGAAGCAATTGAAATGTATGATATTTTAACAAAAGAAAACAAAATAAAAAAAGAAGACATACCAACATATTTAATAGATATAGGAACAGTTTTATTTTACAATGAACAGTTTGACGAAGGTATTAAATATTTTAATGAAGTATTAAACAATTATAGTAATTCTCAAAAGCTATATGAGGCTATATATTTTAACGGTATTTATAAAATAATTATTGGAAATAAAGAAGAAGGAATAAACTACTTAAAGAGCTTTACCAATAATATAACAAATAATGAATTAAGAAATCAATATATAGAAGCAATTGAATATTATGGCGAAGAGTAAAGAGCCCATATCATAGTATATACTGAAAATTTTTTAAGTTTATAAAAATTTGTTTTTTATATTTTTGTTATTTGTGGGGACTAGCCCCCCCTGCGAAGCGTGCCCTTAGGGTACACGCCCCTACTTCTTTTGCGACCGAAGGGAGTGCCGGAGGCGTGGCCCAAAGAAGCAAAAAGACTGCATTGTTTATGTTTGAAATGTTGGTATTACAATATAGTTTATACATATTCAAAACTACAAAGTTATAGTACTTGCGTTTTTTGCAACTTTTTTGAGCGACAAAAAAGTTGATAATACTTTTAGACAAATATAAAAATTGATAAAGTATAGTTGCTTAAATACAAATTTAATTATTTACTTTATTAAATTTGTATTATTATAATTTATAGTAGTAAATGAATGAAGTCTTCCATCATTGCCTCTATAAACATTCAAATTAATAGGGTCTATTTCCCATACTCTATCAACTACAAAGTTATAATAGTAAGGTCCCTGCTCTGCTCTTAAAGTTATAGTCCATAAATTGTTAGAATAAGTCATAGGATATCTTAAACTATCGAAACCTAATTTATCTGATGTAAACATAACCTCTAAAGCAGTATCATTGCTATAGAAAAATGTGACAGTGCCGTCAGCATTATATATAGGATTTTGCTCATAAAAACCAATATCAGTATCTAATACAAAATAACTAACCTCTTGATTATTATTATCATATTCTACATTTTGATTTATAGGGTCATTAATCCATACACCATTAACTCTATATCTATATAAATATTTACCAGCCTTTAAAGGAGTTTGCCACAAATAATAAAATATACCATAAGAGTTTTTAATAAGCGGTATACTATCTTCCCAATTATTAAAATCTCCAGAAACCTCTACAGAATCATAATTCTCAGCAAAAGTAAATAATATTCCGTCGTCTACAACTCTTGGCGGCATAACTTCCTGTATGTTGTAATATTTTAATATCTCCGCATTTTTCATTCTAATCTGATACTCTTCAAGAGTTTCAGCATTTTTATCACCGCAAGACACAGCAACCATAATAACTATAAATATAAAAATGTAAAAACCAATCTTTTTCATCATTAACCCGTAATATTTAATTTTGATGTAACAGCTTTATCATCTTTTTTCATAAATTTATTATTATAACTTTTATTATTATCAGAAGTAGAATTATTCTGAGAATCAGCAGAAACATTCTCTTCTTTTTTAATATTTGCACTGTTCACATTAGAAGAAGACATTTTCTCTTCTACACCCTCCCAAGCAGTTTTTAATTCTTTAAGATATTTTACTACTTCCAATATAGGAGGCTTAGTTTTAGATATGTTTGCTTCTGTTAATCTCTGGTTCATATAAGTATATATAGAAGCTAATCTTTCAGCTATTTCTTTGGCATCATAGTTCAAAGAAGAAAGAAGTTCATATATAATCTCTTGAGCTTTCATTATATTGTTATGAGCCTCTTCTGTACCATGTTTTTTATCCATAGCATTACAAGCATTCTCAAGAAATTTAATAGCACCATCATAAAGCATAATGACTAGTCTATTTTGAGATGCTGTACTTACATCGATTTTTTTATATTTTTGATAACCGTTATTAATAGACAATTAAATCCCCCCATAAATTAATATTTATTATAAAATTATTATCGGAAAATAGAAAAAAGCATAAAATATTTTTTACTATTTTTAGTAAAAGATACATATACATACTATATTATACCGAAACAAGCATAATTTGTCAAAATTAGTTTTTAATTTTTATTTATTTGGGTATATAGTATTTTTATGCAAAATTATCTTAAACACTAAATATATATTATAAAGTTATAAAATATATTAAAAAAATCAACCTGTAAAAATATATAAAATACTTAATAAGTAAAATCAAAACATTCTAATTTATATATTTTTAAACTCATTACCCCAGAAACTCTAAAAGAATATTTATCTGGGTAATATCTTGTCGTAAATACCATTTCTCCGTCGTTTGCAAATATTTCTATAGAAGAAGTATCTATTAATATTCTTATATTTTCTAACTTTTCTAAATATGCACTTCTTTTGCCTCTTCCGCCGCCTATTTGTTTTCCTATATTATTTACAAACTCTAATATAAATTTAGATTCTTTATATTTAATAGAAGCCCCTTCAGAAATTAACAACTCGAAATTATCTAAGTCTTTTATATCATCAATTAAAACCTCATAAGAGTTAATATTAGAAATTAAATTATCAGATAACGAAGAATAAGAACATTGATTTTCAAATATTATAGTGCTTCTTAATCTTTCTAAACTTCTATGCGGTTTTTGATAAAGTTTACCGTTTTTGAAGCTTAATTCTCTCGCTATAGTTAAGCAATGCTGCCAGCCATACTGAACTGTTAAATTTTTGTGAGTATCTTCAGTATCAGGAACACCCATCCACCCTATAATAACTCTCTTTCCATTTTCGTCTAAAAATGTTTGCGGAGCATAAAAGTCAAACCCTCTGTCAAGTACAGTAAAATTATCAACTATAATAGAATCTTTATTTTTATAATCATCATTGATTAAAAAGTATCCAGAAAGATAAATATTTTCATATACACTCTCAATCTGCTTCACCCCTTGCGGACAAGTAATTAAAATATTTTGTCCGTCTAAATTAAACAAATCAGGGCACTCCCACATATAACCAAATCGCTCTTTAGTATTTATAGTACTTATATGCTTCCAATTTCTTTTATCTTTTGAAGAAAATACTAACACCTCTCCAATATCATTATCTCTATCAGCACCATATTTTCTAGCACCTTGCACCATATAATAAGAATCATCTGCATTCCATACTTTTGGATCTCTTATATGGTTTGTTATACCTTTAGGATAATCTTCCATCTCCATTAAACATTCTTTTTCAGAGAAGTTAATACCATCATCAGAAACAGTAAGCATAGTATTAGCCTCTCTTCCGCTTTCAATATAATCATGCTCTCCTAAAAGTTTTACATTACCTGTATAATATATATACATTTTATCATCTTCTATAAAAGCAGACCCAGAATATACTCCATGGCAATCATATTTCTCATCTGGATATATTGAAACCCCTATATATTTATAATTAATTAAATCTTTAGTTATATAATGCCCCCAAAACTTTAATCCGCCTTCAACTTCAAAAGGAGAATACTGGAAAAATATATGATACTCGCCTTTGAAATAAGCTAAACCATTAGGGTCATTAATCCAACCTACAGGAGGCATTAGATGAAAATTTAATTTCCATTCATTGTTTTTATAATATTCAATTTCTTTTTGTTTTATTGCTTCTTCAAAAATTTTACTAACTAAATTCATATCATTTTCTCCTAAATGAAATATCGTTTCAAAATGTTAATAACCAATGCAATACTTAAATAAAATATACTTAATTTATATTAAATATATAAAAATATAAACTTTATTCTTCATCTTCTTGCATATATTCTTTAGGAACACCAAAAAACCAAGTAATGGTAAAAGATAAAACAATAGTAATTAAAGCAACAGTAATATATCCTATTAATTGTTTTCCATCATATACATAAAGCAATGCCCCAGGTATACCAGTAACACCGTTAGCGGTAGCCTGTAAGTTTAATAATCTTGCTATTAATCCTGTTATGCCTGCAGCAATGGCACCGCAAACCATTGGTTTTATTCCATATCTTATATTAATACCAAATATAGCAGGCTCAGTTATTCCAAGCCAAGCAGATAATGTAGCACCATATCCCATAGCTTTTACACTTTTTCTTCTTGTTTTTAATGTAACTGCCAAACAAGCAGCGCCAGCAGCTAAATTAGCAACAGATAAAAGAGGATTAATTGGGTTGAAAGTAGTTGCAGCAAGTAATGATATTTCTATTAAATTCATAATATGATGAACACCCGTAACAACTATAAATATTATTCCAAAGCCTATTATAAATCCTCCAATTCCAAAAGGTAATGATAAAGAGAAATTAATAGCTACTAATATCCACTGTTCAACTATATGGAAAATTGGTCCGATTACGGCTAAAGATAATATAAGCATTATAAGCAAAGTTAAAAAAGGCGTAGCAAGTATATCTATTATATTAGGTATCACTTTTCTTAAATTTAATTCCACTTTAGAGCCTATAATACCAGCGATAAGTGCTGGAAGTATGCTTCCTTGATATCCAACTATAGGTATAAAGTTAAAAAGCATTATAGGTTTCACACCGCTGTCAGGGTTAGCAACCAAATAAGCATTAGGCAAAGCAGGCGAAACAAGCATTAATCCAAGTAATATACCCAATATAGGAGAACCTCCAAATACCCTAAATGTTGACCAACATACCAAAGCAGGTAAAAAAGCAAATGTTGTTTCTGTGAGAACGCTCATAAATGTCATAATAGAGATAGGTATGTTTGAAACTTGTAAATTAAATAAACCTAAAAAACTATCATTTATTAATGCACCTTTAAGACCTAAAAATAAACCAGTTGCAATCATGGCAGGCATTATAGGAACAAATACATCAGCAAATATACGAATAAACTTTCTAAAATTATTTTTTTCTCCCACTTTTTTAGTTTCTTCTGTATTTTGCTTAGCAGTACCAACTATACCTAAATTAACAATCTCATCATAAACTTTGTTTACAACACCAGTACCCAATATTATTTGATATTGTCCAGAATTAAAAAATACTCCTTTAACCCCATCTATCTTTTGTACACTTGAATCTTTTATACTTTCTCTGTCTTTTACTATCAATCTTAATCTAGTAGCACAGAAAGTGGCAAAGACAATATTTTCTTTATTTACTGTATTAATAATTTCTTCAGCAGTTTTTTTATAATTTATAGCCATAATAAAATCCTAATAATTATGTAATCGGTTACATAGTAATTTTAGCATTATTCATCATTTTGTCAAGCATAATTACACTAATTTGATATAAAATAAACTTATATATTTGATTTTTAATATAAAAAGTATATACTAAAAATAATTGAATTTTTTCAATTTTGATTTTTTATAATTATATTTAATAATATAAAGAAATATATATAGTTTTATAATGTATGTTAATTTAGATATAAGTATTTTATGATATAGAGTTTTTAATTATATACATGAGCACTACATTAACTGAAAAAATATAATATATAATAAAAAATAGGTAAATGTATATAAAATATATAACAATTATAAAATATATTATAGAACATATAATTTTATCATATACTCTCTAAAATATAGGAGAAAATACCGCTTTATGAAAATTGAAAATAAAAATATAACTATGAAAGATATAGCAGAAATTGCAGGGGTAACAAAAACAACAATATCAAGATATTTTAATGGCGGCTATATAAAAAAAGAAACTAAAGAAAAAATAGCAAAAATAATAAAAGAATACAATTATGAACCTAACACTTTTGCAAGGTTAAAGGCAAGGAGAAGTTATATAATAGGTATTATAGTTCCTGCTTTAGATTCAATAGTAACATCCAGGGTATTGACTGGATTAGAGAAAACTTTTAGAGAAAATAACTTTATACCAATAATAATGAATACAAATCATCAAAACGAATTGGAACTAAAATACATGGAGAAACTAAAGAGATTAAATGTTGATGGTATAGTATTAAGCGCAACATATATAACAGATGAGCATAAAAAAATATTTAAAAAATTAGATATACCTCTTGTAATATATGGGCAGCAATATGATGAAGGTATAAGTATAATTAACGATGATTATAAAGCGGGTGTAGAGATAGGAGAATATATTGGCAAAAAAAATCATAAAAATATAGGATTTATTACTGTTGATGAAAAAGATATTGCAATTGGGGTTAATAGAAAAAATGGAGTTATATACGGACTAAAAAAATATGGAATAGAAAATATAAATATAGAATTAGCAGATTTTTCTTATGACAGTGCCAAATTGGCAACTAAAAACATATTAAAAAATAATAAAGTAGATACAATAATATGCTCTACAGACAGGCAAGCACATAGTGTGTATATGATAGTAAAAGAAATGGGGCTAAAAATTCCAGATGATATATCTGTAATATCTTTCGGAGGATACGAAATTGATGAAATAATAGATCCTCAACTATCCACAATAAAATTTGATTCATTTAATGCCGGTGTATGCACTGCTAAGACTTTAATAGATTTAATTAATAATGTTGATGTAAAAAAAGTATTTTATATAGATTATCAATTCATAGAAGGCAAGAGTGTAAAATAAATAGATTATTTGTATATATTTTAAATTATTTTTTCATTGCTTTAATGTATTATACCCGAACATATAATTCTTTGTAACTAAAGAATATCTCTATAGAACATCAGAAAGGAGCAAAAATATCTTAATTAAAAAGATTAGTATTATTTCTCATTTTTCTTTTTAATAATTTTTATAATAATAATACATAGTAATATTGCTATTATAAAAGGGAGAGCAAAAATAAAAGAAATATTAGGTGAAGCAGAAGCACCATCAAATTTAATAGCATAAAACATATAACCATAATTAAAAGCCACAACAGTAACCATCATATAAGAAAATAAATATGCTATAATTCTAATAGTTTTTATAACTCTTTCTCTGTTATTCATTCTTATCTCTTATTAATCAATATATAAAGGTTTAAATATAAAAAATCCCAATAGAAAAACTATTGGGATAAAAATATATAATATATACCCGGCAACGTTCTACTCTCCCGTAAAGCTACCCTTACAGTACCATCGACGATGAAAGGCTTAACTGCCGTGTTCGGAATGGGAACGGGTGTATCACTTTCTCTATGGTCACCGAAATAATATTAGCAAATTAAAGAACAATTTGATGATATTGCCAGATATATAGGAGCGTAGATTGTCTCATTCTGATTGATTATGTTTTCTTTTATTGTTTGTAAGAAGAAAACGATAATATGGTCAAGCCATTGGTCTGATTAGTGCTGCTCAGCTGAACAGGTATTTCTTCCCTGCTTACACTTGCAGTCTATCAACGTCGTAGTCTCCAACGAAACTCATAGGGAAAATTAATCTTGAAGGAGGCTTCCCACTTAGATGCTTTCAGCGGTTATCCCGTCCGCACATAGCTACTCTGCGATGCTCTTGGCAGAACAACAGATACACCAGAGGTGCGTTCATTTCGGTCCTCTCGTACTAAAAATGACTCTTCTCAATTTTCCAACGCCCGCAACGGATAGGGACCAAACTGTCTCACGACGTTCTGAACCCAGCTCGCGTACCGCTTTAATTGGCGAACAGCCAAACCCTTGGGACCTGCTCCAGCCCCAGGATGCGATGAGCCGACATCGAGGTGCCAAACCTCCCCGTCGATATGAACTCTTGGGGGAGATAAGCCTGTTATCCCCGGAGTACCTTTTGTCCGTTTAGCGATGGCCCTTCCACTCGGGACCACCGGATCACTAAGACCTGCTTTCGCACCTGCTCGAGATGTCTCTCTCGCAGTTAAGCCACCTTATGCCTTTATACTCTACTACCGATTTCTATTCGGTTTGAGGTGACCTTTGCACGCCTCCGTTACTCTTTAGGAGGCGACCGCCCCAGTCAAACTACCCGCCTGACAATGTCCGACTGCCGGATAACGGCTAATCGTTAGAATCCCATTTTGCGAAGGATGGTATTTCAACGATGGCTCCATGAAAGCTGGCGCTCCCACTTCAAAGCCTCCCATCTATTCTACACATCACAAAACAAAACTCAATGTCAAGTTATAGTAAAGGTTCACGGGGTCTTTCCGTCCTGTTGCGGGTAATCAGCATCTTCACTGATAATTCAATTTCACCGAGTTCTTCCCCGAGACAGTGCCCGGATCGTTACACCATTCGTGCAGGTCGGAACTTACCCGACAAGGAATTTCGCTACCTTAGGACCGTCATAGTTACGGCCGCCGTTTACTGGGGCTTCAATTCGAAGCTTCGCTTACGCTAACCTCTCCTTTTAACCTTCCAGCACTGGGCAGGTGTCAATCCCTATACATCCATTTACATGTTTGCAGAGATCTGTGTTTTTGTTAAACAGTCGGCCAGGCCTTTTCACTGCGACTCTCCTCCCGATATTGCTACCGAGATTCAAGCGTCTCTTTTTCCGAAGTTACAAGACTAATTTGCAGAGTTCCTTAGGGAAGATTATCTCGAGCGCCTTAGAATATTCATCTCACCCACCTGTGTCGGTTTACGGTACGATTATAATATGCCTAACCTTAGAAATTATTTCTAGACAGCCTAATTCACGCAACTTCCTGAACCCGAAAGCCCAGTCACTATCCACCTCAACCTTAAAGCAGCAAGCATTTACTCACCACAAGTCTCGGCTATTCGACGAGGATAACCATCACCTCGCGTACGCAAACAATCTGTGTCATTCCATCGAAACATACTATAGTACAGGAATATTTACCTGTTTCCCATCGACTACGCTTTTCAGCCTCATCTTAGGGGTCGACTAACCCTAGGCAGATTAGCTTTACCTAGGAAACCTTGGGTTTGCGGCGAACGGGTTTCGCACCCGTTTTCTCGTTACTCATGCCTGCATCCTCACTTCTTATACCTCCAGCATACCTTACGATACACCTTCAACGGCTTAAAGAACGCTCTCCTACCAATCACATATTAACTATGTAATTCCCTAGCTTCGGTACTATGTTTGAGCCCCGTTACATTTTCGGCGCAAAAACACTCGACCAGTGAGCTGTTACGCACTCTTTAAAGGAATGGCTGCTTCTAAGCCAACCTCCTGGCTGTTTAAGTATTCTCACATCCTTTCCCACTTAACATAGATTTTGGGACCTTAGCTGAGGATCTGGGCTGTTTCCCTTTTGACAATGACGCTTATCCGCCGCTGTCTAACTGCCATGCTCTTAACTTACGGTATTCGGAGTTTAGTTGGGTTTGGTACCCGGTTAAGGGCCCTAGTCCATTTAGTGCTCTACCCCCGCAAGTAAACACATAACGCTGCCCCTAAAGACATTTCGGAGAGAACCAGCTATCTCCAAGTTTGATTAGCCTTTCACTCCTACCCACAAGTCATCCAAAGCCTTTTCACGGCCACTGGTTCGCACCTCCACTCAATGTTACTCGAGTTTCGCGCTGCTCATAGGTAGATCACTTGGCTTCGGGTCGTATAGCATGCAACTAATTTCGCCCTATTAAGGCTCGCTTTCACTACGACTACAAGGCTATTACCTCTTAATCTTGCTACATACTATAAGTCGCAGGCTCATTCTACAAAAGGCACGCCATCAGGCCTTCTACTATTGCTAGCAGGGTTCCCTCTGACTACTTGTAAGCTTAAGGTTTCAGGTTCTATTTAATAACCCTCAACGGGAGACTTTTCACCTTTCCCTCACGGTACTCTACACTATTGGTCACTGGTTAGTATTTTGCCTTGGATAGTGGTCTACCCAGATTCAAACAGGGTTTCACGTGCCCCGCCCTACTCAGGAACGGCAAAACCTTGTATATATGATTTCGTGTACAGGGCTATCACCCACTATGGCCTGCTTTTCCAAAACAGTTCCACTATCATATATAGCAAAGTCGATATATGTAAGTATACCACTCACCGCCCTACAACACCGCAATAACAACGCCTTACAACTTGACATTATTACGGTTTAGGCTCTTCCCCTTTCGCTCGCCACTACTGAGGGAATCTCAATTTTGATTACTCTTCCTCCAGGTACTTAGATGTTTCAGTTCCCTGGGTGTCGCCTCATACACCTATGGATTCAGTGTATGATATAGAAGGTTTGCTTCTATAGGTTTTCCCATTCGGTGATCTACGGATCATAGAATATTTGCTTCTCCCCGTAGCTTATCGCAGCTTGTCACGACCTTCATCGCCTTCCAGTGCCTAGGCATCCACCTTAAGCCCTTACTTACTTGACCATATTATCCTTTTCTTCTTATCTCTAAGCTTCTAAGTTTAATACGTCTTGAATGAGACTTTTAGCTAATTAAAGCTGTTTCTTCTAATTCTTTAGTAACGTCCGCTTAATTGTTTCTACTCTAAGACACACAATCTAATTGTGTTTTCTTTTTCTTATCAAGTGAAGATTTTTATAATCGCTGACTTTCCGCTTCTTAATTGGAAAATACTTTATAAAAATCTACGCTCTTATATATCTGTCAAAGATCATCTTTTGTTTCTCATTGATGTTTTTTATTTATCATCAATGTTTTATTAGTATAGCATGCAGCCAAAAAAACGCAATACTATTTTTGCCATTAAATACAAATTTTTTATATTTTTTTCTTAAAAATGAATATATATTATACATTTTATACATATTTTTAACCCGAAATTCAAAAAATAAAATTAAAACAAAATATTACTGCAAAAATTCGCTTTTTTTTACAAAAAAACTTATAATATATTATTATTTTTATAAAATCATTAAATATTTTTGAGAGTTAGATATGAATATATCAGAAGAAAATGGACTAAAAAATCTTACACCAAATACTACTATATACCATGAAGGTGAAAAAATTAAAAATATTTCTATTATTACTAAAGGAACAATCGATGTATATATCTCATCAAGAGAATTGCTCGGTATAGAAGATGAAGAGGAAATAATGAAATATAGCTGCAAACTTTTTTCTATACCTAAAAACATCATGATTGGAATCGGTGTCTTTATGAATGATTCTAATTATATTTTCTCTTTCAAGTCTAAAAATGATAATGAGATTTACACTATAAATGTACCAGATAAAGAATATATAAAAACTTTCTTTAACACTAATAAAACATATCTTACTAATATGTATCATTCTCTTGCATATATCATAATGAAAACTTATGATGAATATATTAAAATAAAAAAAATTAATGATGAACTCAAAATAATAACTACTAATCTTGGGGTTATGTATTTCAATTTGAATGCTAAAAATAAAAATATTAAGTCTGAATTGTTTATTAAAACAAAAGAAGTTTTTGAATATGCTACAAATGACGGATTTAATTTTCCTACAGATTTTGATACTGACTTTATAAAAGAAGATCATGAAGAAATATATAATCACAATAAAAATAAAATCATTGAAGAAAATGAAAAATTAGAATTTGAAATAGAATATATAAAAAGATTTTTAACTATGCCTAAAGAAATTAAGTCTCCTTTCTTTAACTACGATGTTAATATGACTTTATCTGCTACAGCAATACTATATCAAACTTTAAAAGATATTGCTGATATGCTTAAATCTGAAATTATAAACACTATGGAAAATATAGCTTTTCTATACTCTAATAATAAAGAATCTCTATTTAATGAATACTCTAAAATGGCATTTGAACTCGAAAAACAAGATAAAGATTATGAAATATGGGCAAGATATTCAAGATATATAGCTAATGTTACTAAAGACATAGTAGAAAAAATAAAAAATCAATATGAATACGAAATAAATATAGATATAGACGAATTAGAAAGCACTATTAAAAAAATAACACAAAATATAAACTCTTCTAACGATGATTCAAATAATGAAAACAACGTTCAAGTAGTGATGGGAGTAGAATCTATACCTGAAGAAATAAGAAACCCTAGCAAAAAAATAGTGGAAATAGCAGCAATACCTGAAGATAGAGCTGCTACATTCTTTAAATCTTTAAATGCATTCAAAAAATTAAAAGATAAATTTAGCACCGAAGATGATGCTAGAAAAATTAGAAGAAGTGTTACAAATGTATTCTTTGAAGTATATAGAGAAATAGCTAAAAAATACATTATAAACAATGAAAAAAATAAGTTACTCTCTATGTTCCTTAACTTCGGATATATGGACGACCAATTGCTTACTCCAAACCAAATCGTTGATCTATATGAAGTTAAAGACAAAACAACTACTAAAAAAATTAATGTATTTTATATAGATGAGTGGCTTCAAAAGATTTATGATAAAGAAGAACCGCCTTCAGTTAATGGTTTCGGACAAGACTATAGAGAAGCTTTGAGAGAAATGAAAAAAAGGGGAACCATTAGCGACCATGAAATGGAAGAGCATTGGGAAAGCCCTATTAGAAGACTCGAATATGAAGTGGATAATATGATTGAAACTACTCATAGATTATGTTATGGTCAAATAAGTGTTTATTTCCCTATACTTCACAAAGATATGATAATTAAAGATTTCAAAGATTCTTTAATAAAAAGAGAAGCGATGGAAAATACTCTAAACTCTATATTAGAAATAGATTTTTCTGCATTCTACAGAGAAGTATTATACAAAAATAAAGAGTTAAACATAGAAAAAGAATTAGTTATGCAGGAAGTACTTCCAAACATTATTCTAATGCCTACTTATGGTTCTCGTGCTATAATGTGGGAAGAACTTTCAAGTAGACAAAAAAATAGTACAGCAAGATTCCTGCTTCCAATATTTACATCAGAAGATTTGGAAGGTTTAACTCTTCCTATGATGGGTGCTTTCAGATGGGAGCTTTGTAAGACTATGCTTGGACCTGCTTGGAATGATATTACTCAAATGTCTATAACTTCAGAATACAGCGATTATATTCAGTTCTACAAGAAAAACAGAAATCTCTCTGATGATGCTAAAGAAAAATTAAAAGTGCAAATTAAAAAATGCAGAAACAATTTAAGAGAAGTATTTGTATCAGATTATGTTATATGGCTTAAATACGAAAGTAAAGGCATTATGCGTCTAAACAGAGTAGCAAGAGGTATCTTATACAGACAGGTTCCTTTTGCTAAAAATATAAGAGATGAGCTTGAAAAACAGCCTATGTTTGCTGATATGGCTAATAGATTTAAAAACATAAGAAATAAAAAAGCTACTGAATTAGAAAATAGATATTTCAAATTCACTAAAACAGGCAATCCTTTGCCTGAAGAGCTGCAAACTCATATAGATTTTTATAAGAAAATGTAACTATAATAAAATTGACAAAAAATAGTTTTTATATATAATATTACTCTATATAATAATATTTTAAAATTAATTTCTATTTTTATGGAGATAAAAAAATGCAGCTTAATAAAAATATATTAGAAGTACCATATTCATTAATAAGAGAACTCACTGAAAAAGCACAAAAAAAACAAGATAGTATAATGCTTACTATAGGAGAGCCGGATTTAGAGCCTCCAAAAGAATTAATTGAATACGGATGTGAATATGCTAAAACTCATTCTCTGCCATATACTCAAGCTGGGGGAAGCGAACATTTAAGAAATTTAGTTGCTAAACATTATAATAAATATTATGGTTCAAATGTTAATGCAAATAACATCACTATGCATATTGGTTCTATGGAAGGTATATCATCTGTATTTAGAACTATATTAAACATTGATGATGAAGTAATAATACCTACTCCTTTTTTCTCACCTTATGAACAAGCAGTTAAACTATCTTATGGTAAAGTAGTGTTTTTAGACACAAGAGAAGATAATCTCGTATTAAAGCCAGAAAGTATAGAAAAAGTTATAACTAATAAAACAAAAGCAATTCTTTTCAGTAACCCTGGAAACCCATCTGGATATATGTTAAAAAAAGAAGAAGTAGATGAGCTTGTAAAATACTTTGAAAAAAAAGATATATTTGTTATAGCTGACGAAATATATTCTGCTATATCATTTTATCCTTTTACATCATTTGCATCATACCCTTCTATTAAAGACAAGGTAATAATATTAAATGGTTTTTCAAAGTCTCATTCTATGACAGGTTGGAGAATAGGATACAGCATAACTCCAGAAGAAGTAAGAAAATATTTAGTTAATGCTAGTTTTAATAACGTTGGTAGTATGGTTAGTCTTTCTTGTGCCATTGCTGAATATGCTTTAGAAAAATATCCAATTATAGAAAGTTACAGAGATATTTATAAAGAGAGAGCTTTTACTATGTCAAAAGAATTAATAGATTTAGGTTTTGATGTAATAGAGCCGAGAGGAGCTTTTTATTTATTTGTAGGATACAGTAAGTTTTCTAAAGAGCCTTCGCTTGATTTTTCTATGAGATTATTAGATGAGACTGGAGTTGCTGTTGTACCGGGTATTGCTTTTGGCAGTGAAAATTATTTTAGAATAGCTTTAACTCAGGATATACCAATATTAAAAGAGGCTGTTAAGAGAATAAAAGATTTTTTAAATAAATAAAATTATTATATCAATTTTTTATTGGTTTTTATAATATATAGTTTCATATTTTGAATATATGCAATTTTTAGAAATGTAAAGAAAACACAATATTAAATTTGTATAAAAATGTTGTATATGTAGTGTAATACTGTTAAATTTGTGCTAAAAATAAAAAAGTTATAATATTTTTAGGCTATATTTTAAACTATACGTTATCTCAAATAAGGTAATACAACTTTTTAACTATTACTGCATACTAATAAATTATTATTATTTTTGTAACTTTACAAAAATAATAATAATTTTTACAAAAAATAAGCTTTTCTTATTTTTATTTAAAATAAAAAATATATAATTTTGTATTAAAAAATAAGGATTTATTATGTCGATTTTCTTTGCACTTCTATCATCAATATTTGCATCTCTAACTGCAATACTAATAAAGATAGGTCTTAAAAACATTAATTCAAATTTAGCCACTGCAATAAGAACTATTATAATACTGTTTATGTCTTGGATAATTGTATTTTATACTAACAAGATAAACTCTATAAATACTTTAGACACAATAAAAAATATAAATAACAAAACTTTAATATTTATAATACTTTCTGGTGTAGCTACGGGACTATCTTGGATATTTTATTTTAAAGCATTGCAAATTGGAAATGTTAATAAAGTAATTGTAATAGATAAACTTTCTATAGTATTTACAATCATATTAGCAGCAATATTTCTAAATGAGGCTTTAACATTAAAAATCATTATAGGAGTTATACTTATAGTAGCAGGAACACTTATAATTAGTTTAGGATAATTAAAATATAAATAAAAAATAATAAAGCAGAATGAGTAAATGCTTATCAAACATAATTATATTATTAGTGACAGCAATATAAAAAATAATTTCATAGTGAAGTATACCCTCCGCTATGAAATTAATAATAAAAAATTTATATATTATATTCTATTACTTCTCTTTTTTTTGTTCCTCCAAAATTAAATATATCTAAATGTATGCCAAATTGAACTCCAACATCAACAGAGCCTAATTTACCAGGATATTTATAACCAATACCTAAATTTTCTAAGCCATCTTTCATTTGTAAATAAGGTATATCAAAATTAACATATAATGATAAACTAATAAATATTAGATTTATACCTGTATAGAGTCTTACATACGGTATAAAACCATTATTATATCTGCTTGCAAAAGCTCCTCCGCTTAATGCCATTTTATTATTTCCCTCTATATATTTTCCTAAGAATGGAAACTTTACTCCGCCTCCTACACCTAATTGAAATAATAAAGGTCTCCATTCTAAATTAAGCCCTGTCATAACACTATCAAATTCATGCGTAACATCAGCAGAGCTTGCAAATTTAAAAGTATCTCTATACCAACCAACATCTAACCCCAATGATACAGTATGAGTTCCATCACCTATATCAAAATTAATCCTAGGGTTAAATATTACTCCAACTTCAAAAGCAGATTTTGGACTAAAATATGAAGCTGCTTCTGCATTATCTGAATAAAAACTAGGGATACTTCCTCCAAGCGGTATATACATACCTATACCTAATGAATGAGAATAGGCTAATGATGAAAAAATAAACATTAAACCTAAAACTATAATTTTTTTCATTTTTAATCTCCTGTTTAATAACATAAATTATTAAATACTTTATACTTTTTATAGTAATATATTAATTTTATTCAAAAAATCAATATGAAAAGAAATTTTACAATATTAAATAGCAATATTAAAAAAGGCTCACTATTGTATTAATAGCAAGCCTTAATAATTTTTTATTATACTTTTTTGTTACTGATTAGGAACCCCAACAGTACCTAAATACTGCATTATCTGCAGCCTTCTGCTTTCAACATCTTTATCTAAATTAGCTATCACCTGATTATCTTTAGCAAGAGGGGACATTCTAACCTTAAAATCATTATAAACATTAAGCGCCTCAACAATCATATTCTGCTCTATATATATATGACCTATAGCATACAAAGCAAAAGCACCGTCCTGAGTTAAATCATTAGTATATTTTGAGTATATATTCACAGCTTCATTATATCTCTTTTGATTAAGGTAAATACTAGCCAAATCAAAATCTATGCCTCTTCTATCATCTCTTGTAATATTAGGAAGATTCAAAGTTTCATTTAATATATTAATACCAGTATTAACATCACCAATATTAGCATAAAGTATTGCAAGCTCTTTATTAACATTTATTAATTGAGTATTATTAACAGCTCTTTTTTTAGCTTCATTTTTAGCCCAAATAGTTTCATCCAAATCTTGTCTGTTTTGATAAATATAATTAGCATAAGCACTGTAGCTATCAAAAGTATTTTCTGCTATAGCCTGTTGTTTTATACCATCTGCCTGTCGTCTTGTGGTCCTAAGCTGTAAGTCTAATCTATTATTAAACTGCATTATCTGCTGATAAGTAGCATTTTGTGCTCTTGCTGCATCTCCCATGTCTCTGCCTCTATGGAAAGTTTTCTCTGCCCTTGCCATTACATTTTTAGCTTTATTCAAATATTCAGCTTCTTTCTCATAAGGAGTATCTTTAGAACGAGCTAAATATTCATAAGAAGCCGCCAAATTAAAATAAGCAGGATAAATTAGCTTTTCAAGTTTTATAAGCTCTTCATACATTACAGCAGCTCTTTCATAATTACCATCTAATATAGCTTGATTTCCTATAGCAAAGTAAACATTAGACATATCAAAGCCTATAGTAAGCATTCTCTCTTCTTCTTCTCTCTTAAGATTTTTATACTCTTCTATTTTTGCATTAGCTTCTTCTCTTGTAATGCCGTTTTTAGCAACGTTTCCATTACTCATAAAACCAAGCAATTTTTGATATGTTTTTATTCTTCTGTTATACATATCTATTTTGGCAAGAGAATAAGAACTTACAAAAATCTCTCTTGTTAAAAAGTCATAATGAGAAATCTCTTCAGCAGTTCCTTTCGTAGTGTAGCTATTCCAATAATCTTCTTCTGTTTTCAACTCTGGGAAAGGAAGCTCATACATTTTTACAAAAGTTATCTCTTCATTGCCGTTATAATTATTTTTTCGCTCTACAGATATTAACCCTTCATCAAGCAAAGCATTCAAATCTGAAGCAACTTTTTCATTCTCATAATTTCTTTTCAAATGCTCTTTTGCTATTGCTTTATAATCATTAACAGTAAGCACCTTAAAAAACTCTAACTCATCAACTAAAGCATATTTTATAGGCTGAACTTTAAATACTAGTCCATAAGCCTTAAAGTAATAATCTCCAAGTCTCTCAAGACCGTCTCTTCTCCAAGCCATATAATAAGGTCTGCCAGTATTTATAAAATCTTTATCCACAGCATCACTTATGCTTCCAAGCCATCTGCCGTCTGTTTTCATAAGATTGCCGTATATTCTCTCAAACACATTACCCTTTTGGTCATATATTTTTAAATCCGGTCTTCTTCTTTCAACCATAGTGTAGTAAACAAGACCGAATACTTGGTTATCTCCTCCCTCTGTGGCAAATATTGCATTGTCTGGAAGAGAGTTCATCATATTGTATGAATAGTCATGGTTACTAAAATCTTTAGAGTTGTTGTTGCGGGTTAAGTTCGTTACAAATATAGGCACCATTATTGCAAATATTGCTATAAGCGATATTGCATGATAAGGCTTTAATTTTGTATCTGTACTCTCTTCAGGAGGCTTTTTTAATACATTTTTTATATTAGTGTTAAAATATTCCATATACCATTGCATACCAAAACCAACTATTACAATCATATATAAAGTAGCGGGTAAGAAAAATACTTCAACAAATGATAAAGTTCTTACACTTGGAGGAGGATTAGTATATGCCATAAGTGATACACTAAAACTTAAAAGCCCAAATACTGAGAATATTCCTATAAATTTATTTTTCTTAAATATTTGGAATAAGCCAGGTATTAAGAATAATAAACCTAAAACAGTTAATTGGGTTTTAAATATATTAATTAAAGCAGTAACTTGTTCTGGGTGAAGTATGAAAGCTGCTGCAATATCATTACCAGAAGTACCATACTGTTTTCTATGTATCATACTAAATAAATAGCTTAAATTCTCCCAACCAGAAGGCTCATTCAATTGCCCCCAGTTTAGAGGAGGTAAAGCCCTCGCTCTTATAGGCATGTAGGCATATATCATAACTCCAACAGCAAGCATTAAAAGCATTTTATAATAAGAGAATGATATTCCTGTAATAAAATCATTATCATTATTAAACTTATCTATCTTACACAAGAAATATCTATAAACTAACACCCAAACAATAACTAAAAATAAAGGCCAAAATACTAAGAACATTCCTTTATAAAGAGTTGGGTAGAAAGGAGCTTTTAAGTTTTGTATCATATCAGGTCTTAAATAAGAACCATTAGCAAGTGCTGTAAATATGTCGCTTAAAATATTCATATCTGTAAAAGGTTTAAACAATATAGAAAATATAGAGTCATTAGAAGCTACACCAGGAGGGAAATATAAATAAGCTTCATAATTCATAATAAATCTATAGTATCCAAACCCGCCTATAAATAACAATACTAAAAATACAAATATGGATATAAATGGAGTTTCAATATTTTCTATATATCTGTCTTTATGAACCAAGAATAATACAACAGCTATAAACAAAAGAGGAGCAAAAGCAAAAGGCAAAGTAACATGGTGATTAGCAAGTGCTACCCCATAAAGAAAACCGAAAGCCATTAAATATTTATTTCCATAATAAGGCACATCATCATTAGCATGCTGCCAAACTGCCTCAAACCAATAAACAAGTATCAAAAGCATAGAAGCTATTTGGAGAATATTTAAGCTGTAAACTTCAGCCATAGTAGCCTGTGCCCACATATTGTCAGATATAGCAAAAGCAACACTTGCAAGTAGTGCAGGTATATGTACTACAGGAGAAAAACCTCTCTCAATTCTGTTTTGTCCTAATACTTTAACCATAATAAGATAGAAGAAAATCATAGCTATAGCACCGCATGCCCCAGAAAAAAGGTTGGTCCTCCAAGCAATATTTCCAAATGGTATATAAGTAAATAGTTTAGACATTAAAGTATAGAAAGGATATCCCGGAGCATGCCCTACTCCCAAGAAGTAAGCTGCTGTTGTAAGCTCTCCGTTATCGCCGGCAGAAAGCGAAGGCGTTAATGTAAACAAATAAAGCAAAAATGTAAACAAAAATGCTACACTAGAAAATATTATATCTATCTTTGAAAGGTGGTAGGGTTTTATTTCATACTTTTTAAATATTGGTTCGCTGTCAGAAGACTTCGAGAATAATTTAGAGAGTATGTTTTCGCCTTTTTCTTTATTAGATTTTTCTTTCTTATTATTCTTTGAATTATTTTTTTGATTGTTTTGCAGATTATTAATATATTCTTCTATTAACTCTCTGTCTTTTTCTAATTTTTTTGTAAGCTCATCAATGCTTTTATTTTTGTAATTAGCTTTAATATACTCTTTTTCAAGATGCGAAAGTTTAGCCATTTAATTATTTCCTCTTAATCTAATTTTAAATAGTTTCAGATTGTTATATATTTTATTTTGGATTATATGCGGCAATGAATTTATTTTGTACTTTTTCCCGCCGCAAAAAGTACCAAAAAGTGCAAATAGTTTGTTAATATTTTAAAATATCACAACTATAATTTATTATTATATAATAAAATCGCTTATTATTCAATAATGTAAAAAAGATATTTCTCTAAATTACATTTAGTCTATTAAAGCGTATACATCATTATACCATTTATTTATATAATCTTTTAATTCATCATATTTTATTTTTCCTTCTATAAATGAATCTCTATGCCATGGAGAAATCATATTTAATATTTCATTTATATCATCAGAAAAATTATTAGAGTTAATATTTTTTATTAATGATTCCAATTTATTTTTTAATAGTTCTTTATTTTGTTTTTCTTCTATATATCTAAAATCTTTTAGCTGCTTATTAGAGTTTTTTATATCATCATATATACTTACATTTTTTATTTTCGCTGATTCTTTTGTGAGTGTAAAAAAATCTATATTCTTTGATAAGTCATTAATCAAACTTTCAAAATGAGTTTTATAACTTATAAGCGAAGAGGAAGTGTTTCTCAAACAATCATCAAAACATTTTATTTTATTATCATCATTTAATCTTTTATATTTTTTTGTTTCAAATGTTTTTATTTTACTACTTGTAATAAAATCCAAAGCTATTGCATTTGAATATTTTGAATGGCTCTTATCATCAACATGGCAGAAATCACACCCTGCAAGAAGAATATATTTAGGGTTTAAAAATTCTGCTATTCTTAAAGCAGGCATTATAACGCTTCCTTCCATTGGAAAATAAATACTATCTTTTGTGTTGTATAATATCTTTTCAAGGCTTTCATTGTGCGAGAAAAAAAACTTTCTTTCTTTTTTTATGCTATTTACTGGATATGATGTATGCGTTGTAAATAGCAATATACTCTCTTCTTTAAAAAGGCTTAATATATGTATTAAAGAATAAAACCCTCCGTCTGTAGAAACCACTGCATTGGGTTTTATGTTATTATTAAGAAGTGTGTTTAATGAATGAGATACTGCCAAAACAAAATGAGTTTCTGACAATGTTTTTATTTTTTCAATATAATTATCTATCGAAGCACCAGCAGATACTAAAAGAAGCGGGGTTTCTTTGTTTAGATAATTTTTAAAACTTTCTATAGAATGATTATTACGCATATTATAAATAATGTTTCTTGCCCATATAGGAGCAAAATAATAATTGGATGTAAGAGACATTAATCTCTCTTTTATAATATTTGATAATTGTATTGTAATATTATCATAATAGCTTTTATTTTCTTCGCTAACATTAGAAGCTCTTATATGTCTTATAACAGTGAGTTTTTTAACATTATCTTCTCGAATAAAATTATTAAAAAATAATAAAACATCATTTTCTTCTGACAATATAATTATTCTATTCAAATTTTTTATCTCTATATTTGAAAGTATAAGCTTTAATAGCTCTATATCTTTTTCTATTATTATAGCTTTATTTTTAGCGTTTAATGACAAAAAATAATCTATATGATAAAAAGAAGCAATAGATAAAAATATAGCTATATAATCTGAATTATTATTTTTTATATATTGCTCTATTAATCTTTTAGCTTCTTCTATTGGTGCATAAAGAGAGGTTAAGGCTTTATTTTTATATGATACGCTTATTAAATTATTTTTATTAAACTTTATTTCATAACTATTATTATCATTAACATTTTCAAGTTTTTTTATAGTATTTATATTATATTTACTTAGTGTTAAAGTTTCTATGTTTTTTTTAAATATCATTTTCCGTCTTTATACTCTCTTATAATTCCTCTCACTCTAATAGTAAGCCCATATAATTTTTGCTCTGCTATTATAACATCTAAAGGCACTTGATTATATTTATCTTTAGCTATTAAAGCATCAGTACCATATTTACCATTTTCATATACTCTTACAGTTTTTAATTTACCTCTTTCTAACTTTGTCTTTAATTCTCCGCCATCTTCTATTATGAATCTAATATCTGTTTTTACATTTTTTCCCTCAAGCCAATTAATTTTAAAAGTACCTATGTTTTTATCAACAAACCTCATAAAAAATACTAATGATAAAGCATCAAATGCTAAACCGTCATAAGTAATTTTTTCATCAGTTGTTCTTTTATCATTATAAATAAAATATTTTTCTTTATGATTAAATTTCAATGTTTCATAATTAGTCCAATCACCCTCTTTAGCATCTTTAGTTAATAGTAAAGGAGTGAAATCGTTTGTAGATACCCAAGCCTCAAATACATCGCTTACTTTATAAACAAAATTAGCAGCACCTGTACTATATACATGTGCATATAAATGATATGCAGGAACACCATCTACATTGCTAATTGCTAATACCTTAGCTTCAAGCACTCCTACTTTTCCGCTTATATTAAACTCCGGCACCTGTGCCAAAACATCATATTTAATATACTCTCCAACCTTAAAAGTTTGATTATAGCAAAAAAGTAAATTAGATATTAATATTGTTAGTGTCAAAACATATTTAATCATAAACATTCCTTTTGTTAGGTTTCATAAATTTATTATAAAACAATAAAATAAAAACACAATTATAAAAATATTTTCTTCATTTTTATTATAATTGACTTTTAAGCATATTACAGATATAATAAACCCCATGTATAATGTAATAATAGCCGGTTCTACAGATTTTACATCAGATTGTATCTTGCAATTAATGAAAATGGATAATGTAAATATATCAGCGGTAATCTCTACAATAGATACAAAAAAAGACAGAAAAGGAAATATTATCCCTAACCCTGTAACAGTTACAGCATTAGAAAATAATCTTAATTTGTTAAAGCCAGAAAATATTAACAGCGATGATTTTTATAATACACTTCTTGATTTTAATGCTGATTTTTTTATAGTTATAGCTTATGGGAAGATACTTTCAAAAAGAACATTGTCTATACCCAAAATAATGCCTATGAATATTCACGGCTCACTTCTTCCAATATTGAGAGGGGCAAGCCCTGTTGAGCATGCTCTGCTTTATGGGTTTGTTAAAACAGGCACTACATTACAAAAAATGGACTATAAACTTGATGAAGGCGATGTTATATTGCAAGATGAGTTTGATATAGATAAAAACTGGCAATTTAATGAGCTTTATGAACAAATTAAAAAAAGCGGAGTTTGCATCTTAAAAGAGTTTTTTGATAATGCTGATAAATATATATCTAATCTAAAAAAACAAGACGACAGCAAAGCTACTTATTGTACTAAAATAAAAAAAGAAGACGGAAGGCTATATTTTAATAAAAGTGCTTTAGAGCTTCATAATATGACAAAAGCATTTGTACGCTGGCCTGTTGCTTATTGTTATTACAATGATGTTTCTATAAAGGTTTTTAAAAGCGAATATAAAGAAAGCAACAATAACAGTAGTGATTTCGGTAAAATAGTTCATATTGATAATGAAGGAATACATGTTCAAACATCAGATGGAATATATATTATAAAAGAGCTTCAGAGAGAGGGCAAAAAAAGACAAAGTGTAAAAGAATTTTTATGCGGCAATAAATTAAATATAAATGAATATTTTAATTGATAAAATAAATTGGAGTAATAATTATATCTATGAAAGAGTTATTAAAAAAAATTAAGTTTAAAATTGATAATTTTTACAATGCTTATATAAAGAAGTTTATAAATAAAATACTCCCTAAAGGAATATTAACAGAGGATAAATCTCTTTTGGTAATAAAAAGGCTAATAATTTTTGCTGTATTTTTATTTGTTTTACAGGGAATAATAGTTTCTGTTGTTGTTTTTATAGTTGTAAAAGCTGGAGGAGAATCTTTTGTGCTTCCTGATGTACAAGGTGTAGAAGCATTTGAAGCTTTTAATATATTAGCTAAAGAAGATATGAATTTAAATATACAATCGCATTATTTTAAGGATTATCCATTAGGCACAATAGTAAGTCAAGAACCTAAAGGCGGAATGAGAGTAAAAAGAGGAAGAACAGTTTATTTGGTTGTAAATGTGCCTGAACAAACTTTAATAAAAATGCCAGACCTTACAGGGAAATCTTATGATGAAGCTGTTAGTATAATATCGAATGATATTATTTCAAAAATACCTAGTGTAAAAATACTTCCAAAAGTTGATGATAATAATTCAGATTATAATAATAATGTAGTATTGTCGCAAGTTCCTAATGCTAATGAAGTTATAACAATTAACACAGAAATTGTATTAACAGTTAATAACAAGACAGAATAATATTTTATTATATACCTAAGCAAGTATATTTTACCAGTTTTTATTTTTTATAAATGTATTATCAAGTTTTTGCTGCTACGCATTTAAATCTACTTACTACAGTTGTCATGAAGAACTTCATTAAAGCTGCAAAAGCACATATTTAATTTGTGAAATTTCATATAGAAATTGACAAAATGTAATCGCTTTACTATATTATTTATATAAAAATTATTAATTGCTAAAGAAATTGAGGTGTATTTCCGATTTTAGAATAGACGAGGTGTATTGTGGAAAAACGAAAATGTGAATTTTGTAACAGCAATGAATATCAACCCTATATAAAAACAGATTTAGTAAGTTATAGTAAATGTTCAAACTGCGGACTTATCTTTCAAGACCCTATTATCACTCAAGAGGAAATAGATGCTATATATGATGATAACTATTTTGAATATGAAGTAGCTAATCATGATAATTTCTTTGCCTTGATACAGCTTGCTTTAAAAGACATAGGTTTTGAAAAAATAGAAAATGAACTTCCAAATAAAAATGTGTTAGATATAGGCTGCGCCACTGGTATGACACTTAATTATCTAAAGAGTAAAGGTTATAATACTACAGGTATAGAAATTTGTTCTGCTTCTGCAGAGTATGCAAGAAAATATTATAATTTAAATATTTATGAGAAGCCTCTTATAGAAGTTGGTTTTCCTGATGATTATTTTTCTTTTATACATTTTTCTCATGTTATAGAGCATGTGCCAAATCCTGCTGATACTTTAAAAGAAATATATAGAATACTTGCTAAAGGAGGTTATTTAGCAATTACTACACCAAATGCTGATGGAATGTTCGCTAAAAAATATGGTGCAAATTGGAGGGCGGTTATGCCTCAGCATTTATGGCTATTTTCAAAGCCTGTGCTTTCTAACTATTTAAAAAAAGTTGGATTTAATATAATAAGCGATTTTTCTTGGGGAAGTATACCTATAGAGAAAAATGCTAATAAAATAGTAAAAAAATTTTTTGACAAATTTGTAAAAAAATTTAATAAAGGCGATGTTATGCTTTTCTTATGCAAAAAGTAATTTAATAAAAGGAGACGAAAATGACTAACAGTAATCTTAATATCGATAAAAGTAACTATGAATTTGCCTTTGATGATTCCATTGACATAAGAGAAGTATATGACAAAGTTGTTGATTCTAATAGTGATGATCAAACTTTGTATGATGAGCTTTTAAGATATTATGTTGTACCTGGAGTGCAGATATTAAAATCTATATCAAAAAGAGAGGGAATAAAAGCTGGTAAGAATGTAAAATTTGATAAGATGACAGGAGTATATAGAAGTACAACTTATGGTTATGTGTCTTATAATGGTATAAAGTCCGTATCTATAATTCCTGTAATTAACGTATCTTATAAATGGAGGGGGGTATTAGTGCTTCCTCCGCAAAAGGATGCAAAAAGGCAGCTTACTCTTGAAGAAATACAAATGATGGTTTCTGAGATACCTATCAAACTTATGGTTGATTATGATAAGATTGCTGAGCTTGTAGAACGTAATATAAAAAATAATGAGGGAGTTTGCTGTGTATTTGTTGAAGGAAGAAAGCCTGTTGATGGCAATGTTCAGAAAGTTGTTTTAGATTATGATTTATCTATAGGAACAGGTAAGAAATCAGAAGATGGTTCTATTGATTTTAAAGAAAGAAGTTTTGTACATAATATAGATGCTAATGTTCAAATAGCACATTTTATTCCAGAGAAGCCTGCTGTTGATGGACTTGATATATATAATGAAGTTATGAGTGCCAATTTTGATGAGGATACTTGCTATAAGATTGGAAATAATCTTAAAGTTGATGATGACGGCATTACTATACGAAGTGCCATTAGAGGCATACTCGTAAACAGCAGCAATAACACTTTATCGGTTAGTGATACTGTTGAGATAGATAAGGTTGATTTATCTACTGGTAATATAGAAGTTGATGGTTCTGTTATTATTAAAGAAAATGTTACTCCGGGTTTTAGCATAAAAACAGAGGGTAATATAGAAGTTTACGGCAATATAGAAGATGCTAAAATAGATTGCGGAGGAAATTTGATTGTTTCCGGCGGAATTATAGGAGGACCTGACAGCGACATAAATATAAAAGGAAAAATTTACTCATCTTTTATTAGAAATGCTAAGATTATGTGTAAAGATGATGTTATAAGTCAGCAGATAGTTAATTCAGATATATCAACAAGCAATAGAGTAATAGCATTAGAAGGCAAAGGCGTTATAATTGGAGGCTCCATCAAGGCAATGAATGGCGTTTGGGCCAAGAGTATTGGTGCTATAAGTGAGTCAAAAACTACTATAATGGTTGGAAGAGACCCTGAGGCTGATGCTTTATTTAAAGAAATCACAAACACTCTAAAAACTAATAAAGAAGAAATTAATAAAATTAAATCTTTACTCGGTTCTGAATATTTTAGAGACCCTAAATCATTTATTGCAAGAATAGCTCCAGATAAAAGAGATACCATAAAAGGAATATTAAAAAGAATTACCGATATCATAAAAGAAACTAAAGATTTAGAACAAAAAAGAAATGAAATGGCTGAAGAGTTTGAAAGATTATCCGCCAGCAGTATAACTTCTATGGAAGGTTTCTTCCCAGGTGTGACTATATATATATCTAACATAAGAAAATATATTACAAATAAAATATCAGGTACAGAATATTTTTATTCTAAAGAAAAGAGAGATATTTCTGAAAAAGCTCCAAAACATTTAGATGAAGCAGAATATATGAGACAAGATAACTAATATATGTTTTTCATCATTTACAATTTTATTTGTTTTGTTTATAATATTTATTATTACAATTATTAGGGATAATATTATATGAAAATAAAAGATATTGTCAAAGCGAGAGTATTAGTAATCGGCGATTTAATGTTAGACAGATTTACTTATGGTGATGTTATGAGAATATCTCCAGAGGCACCTGTACCTGTTTTGCATGTTAATCATGAAGAAAATTATTTAGGCGGAGCTGGAAATGTAGCGAGAAATATTGCTTCATTATTAAATATGGAAGGAAGAGGCGATATAGGAATCATTGGTGTTATAGGAAATGATAAATCTGCTGAAACAATTATAGAAAGTATGCATAATTGGAATATATCTAATGAAGGCATAATAGTAGATAATAATAGAACAACTATAACAAAAACAAGAATAGTTGCAGGAACTCAGCAAATAGTGAGAATAGATGAAGAAAATGTTGAGCCATATTCAAGCGACATTTATAAAAAAATAGAAAAATCTTTTTTAGATAGATTAAAAGAATATAATGTTGTTATTATAAGCGACTATGCTAAAGGCGTTATTACTAAAGAAATAGCTAAAAAGATAATAGACATTTGCAATAAAAACAATATACAAGTATTGGTTGATCCTGCTATAAAACATTTTTCTTATTATAAAAAAGCCACTTTAATGACTCCAAACCTAAAAGAGGCTATAGAAGGCTCTAACAGTAAAATACCTTTTTATAATTTCAATACAGATTCTATAAATAAATTAGGTAATGATATAGTGAAAAAATTAGGCTTATCAAAGCTTATGATTACACTCGGTGCTAATGGTATGGCATTGTTTGATAAAGATATACAAACATTTAAAGATGAAGTTTATATAATACCTACTAAGGCAAAAAGTGTGTTTGATGTTTCTGGGGCTGGAGATACTGTTATATCGGTGCTTGGTATGTGTCTTTCTATTGGCTTTTCTTTTAAAGAGGCTTCTGAAATTGCTAATACAGCTGCTGGTGTTGTTGTTGGAAAGAGAGGAACTTCTACTTTAACTTTAGATGAGCTTATTAAGGCTTTATGAGGATTATATTTATTTATGAAAAAAATAATTTTTCTAATGATTGTTTTATTTATATCAATATTAGCATGCTTACCTAAGCCTCCTATCGCTCCTGCAAAAACTGTTACGGAGCTTACACTTGGCAAAGATATTTATGTTTATAAAAATGAAATAGTAGATTTAAATAGTCCAAAAATATATGAGGTTAATGGAGAGTATTATTTTGGAGATTTTTATTATATTAAAGATAATACTGTTTATGCTATAGATGTTTCTAATTCTAAAATGGTTATAGCTAATGGAAGTAATATTAATTCTTTTAATTTAGAATATAAGAGTCTTGAAACTTCTAAAATATCTTTTATAGATAACAGCAGCAACATATATATAACAGGATACAACTTAGCATATATTGGAGATATTACAATTACAAACGTATTAATGTCTCTTCCTTCAGAAGGTCCGTCTGTTGAAGGCAATGATGTACCTGATATAAAAACTTACATCATACAGGTAACTAACACCAATTACACAAAAGTAGGACTCGTATCTTTAAACAAAATATCTCCAGAAGGAAAAACACTATATAGCATATCTTCTATAATTGACAATGAATATGAAAAGGTTATAAAGCTAATTTATTTAAAAGATGATAAATTTGCTGTATTAAAAAGAGATGATAAAAGAATGCCTATATTAGATGTATACAATATTAATACAGGTGCAAAAGAAAATAGATATATTTTAGACAGTGTAGAAACTACTGATGAAGCTACTATGTCTTATAGAGAAATAGTTGACTGTAAATATGTAGCAGAAAAAGAAGTTTTAGCAATTCTTACTATGAGTATAGAAAACGGCAAACATAAAGAAGATATAATATTCACATCATCTCTTGATAATTTTTCTTTAAAAGAAACCTATAAACTCCCATCAAGAGATAATGCTCTTGCTGTTGGAATGTCTGACACAGGCAGGGTTATATATACGGGTATGGATAATGGGCTTTATTTTATAATAAAAACTAATCCATTTGTATCGCAAAACTTCAGCAAAGAATATTTGGGCACTGATGATTTTAATAAATTAAGAGGAATTAATATGTTTAATGACTCTATTTATGGATTTTTATTTGAAGATGGCAAAATAAAATTCAATAATTTTTAAATATTATTGAACTTTTGGAAGCTGGCCGTCTGTTATGTTATTATCTGTATTATATATGTTTAAATTCATATAATCATTATAAAAAGTAAAAGTATAATTTTTTCCATCTTTTTTTGCACTATATGAATTATCATTTACTTTAGTTAATTCTTCTTTTGTTATATCTACATTTTTATCATAAATATTTCCGCCTTCCAGTAACACATTAATTGAACTATTTTCATCTACTTTTACTGTAGCTGTGTTAACAATTAATTGTCTTTCTGAAGCAGGTGTTGTATTAACACTTCCTCTGTATGTACCTTTATATTTTGATATATCTTCAACAGAGTTTTTATTTGCACAAGAATATAAAAGAATAGATAGTATAATTAAAAGTTTTACTATATTTCTCATAAATAATATTATACCTCATTTAGAAAAATATTTTTTTATTATTTATTTTTAAATTTATAAAAAGTAAATTGTTTTTTTACCGTTTATCATATACTATAATAAAAAATTTTTAAAGAGTGAAAATATGATTGAAAATAATAACAAAAATAATATATTAGCTATTGTATCTTTAGTTTTATTAAGTTTTGCTTTAGGTACTTGTGAGTTTATAGTTATAGGGGTTTTAACTGATATAGCTGAAAGCTTTAATGTTAGTGAAGTTATTGCGGGAGGATTAATCTCAATGTTTGCTTTAGCTTATTCTATATGTACTCCTTTTTCTGCTGCTATTGCGGGTAAGTTTAACAGATTTAATTTTATAATATTTACAAGCATAATATTTATTATAGGGAATTTTTTATGTTCTTTGGCTTTTAATTATAATTTTTTAATGATAATAAGAATATTTTTAGCAATTATTTCGGGAGCCTTAATTTCTGTGTCAATATCTTTTACACCCTATATTGCTACTAAAGAAAAAAGACCCATGGTTGTAGCTTGGATTTATTCTGGTTTTAGTATAGCTTCTATTTTTGGGGTTCCAATAGGCACTACTATAAGTTATAATTTTGGATGGAGGGGTTCTTTTATTTTTATATCTGTTTTTAGCATATTGATGCTTATAATGATGATTATTTCTTTACCAAAAAATACTCCTCAGTATAAAATAAAATTATTACATCAATTTGTTATTTTTAAAGATATTAGATTTATATTAAGCACATTGACAATTCTTTTCGGTGCTGCTTCTTCTTATGTATTTTATACTTATTTGAAACCTATATTATTAAACTATGTTCATATAGATAATCAGTATATTAGCATTGCATTATTAATTTTTGGTATAACTGTGCTTTTTAGCAACTTACTTTCTGGAAAATTAGCAGAGCATAATGGAGTTTATAATTTGAGATTTATATTTATACTTCAGTTTATATGTATGATTGTTTTGCCATTTGCTTTTAATAATTATATAACTTCTGCTATAGTAATATTATTAATAGGTTTTTTAATGTATTTAATGAACTCTCCTGTACAATTAAATATTTTAGATTTTACAGAGAGAGAGTATCCTTCTTGTATTACTTTAGCTTCCTCAAATAATTCTTTTTCATTTAATTTTGGAATAGCTTTAGGTTCATTTGTTGGAAGCAGTATATTTGACAGTTTTGGTCTTAAATGGGTAGGTTTTGGAGGAGCTGTATTATCTGTATTAGCTTTCATTAACATTGTAATGTTGAATAAGTTTAATAGACAATAATTTTATTATTAATTTATATTATTAATATTTATAAGGGTGTTAAGGTTATGAGGAATTTATTAAAAACAATTTTTATAATTTTTATTTTTGTAGGCTGTGCAAATGACAATACTTCAGTGAATAATATTGTTAAATATAAAGGTACATATACAGGAAATAATATTACATATAATGGAAGTGCTATGGGGGATGTTGCTACAATTATAATAGTAGAAGATAGCGGAAAGGTTACTCTTGAAATAAAATTATCTAATCAAACGGTTAGTTTTTATGCAGATGCTGATTTAATTAAAGAATTATCAAGTACGAAGTTTGAAGTTAATAGTTCAGGTCAATACTTATTATTAGATTTTTCAAATGGACTTTATTTTATATTTAATCAAGGTTCAGGTAATTATTCTGGAAATTTAACTAAACAATAATTTTTATAAATAAAAATATTGATAATTAATTTTTATTATAAATTATTATATCAAGGGAATTATTTATGGGAAAATTATTAAAAATATTTTTTGTAGTTTTTCTTTTGATAGCATGCAGAAAAAATAATACTTCTTATTTAAGTGAGCTTGTTAATTATAAAGGCAGGTATTTAGGAGATAAAGTTATATTTAACAGCTTTTATGTAGATGCTATTGTTAGCATAGATATTAATGATAATGGAGATGTTACAGTTGATATAACATTAAATAATGAAAATATTTATTTTTATACAGATTCTAATTATATGACAAAATTATCAGATAAAAAATATGAGATTCAAAGAGATAATTATTATATTTTTTTAGATTTTTCAAATGGTATTTATTTTGTATATAAAGAGATAGGGAAAGAAGTTTCTGGAAATTTAATTAAACAATAATTTAGTTAGTTCTAATAAAAATATTGACAATTTATTATTTTTATTTTAATGTTAACATAATCTATAAATAGGATAAAAAGATGAAAAGATTATTTGCAGTATTATTCTGTATTTTTATTTTAGCTTGTTCTAATGACGTAAACAATAACGAGGTTATAAAGGTGAGTGTTGGGGCAGAGCCTCAGAGTATAGACCCATCATATTTATCTGCAATTGACAGTATGATTTATGCTGTGCATGTATTTGAAGGATTAGTTACAAAAGACAAAGAAGGCAATATTGTAGGCGGAGTTGCTGAGAGTTGGGAAGTTTCTCCTGATGGATTAAATATTATATTTCATTTAAGAGATAATGCTAAATGGTCTGACGGGAAAAAAATTACTGCAGATGAATTTGTATATTCTTTTAGAAGATTGGTTGATCCTAATACAGCTTCTTCTTATGGTTTTTTAGCTTCACCAATTAAAAACGCTGATAAAATAATGGCTGGCAAACTTAGAAAGGAGCAATTAGGAATTGAGGCTATAGATGAAAAAACTTTATTAATAAAATTTGAAGCTCCAACTGCATATTTTTTAGAATTATTTTGTATACCTATATTTTCACCATTAAGAGCGGACTATATTGAAGATAATGAGAAATGGACATTTTATCCAAACACGTATATAGGAAATGGTCCTTATAAGATGATAGAAAGAAAAACAGATGAATTAATATCATTAGAATTAAACACAAATTATTGGAATAAAGATAACATAGTTGCAAATAGAATAGATTTTGTAATGCTTTCAGATATATCAACAGCATACGCAGCGTTAAAAGAAGGCTCATTACATTACTCCTCAAGAATACAAAACAATGATATAGAACTTTTAAGAAAAGAAGGATATTTAGTTATAACACCATCCTTGGGTACTGCTTATTATGCTTTAAATAATACAAATGAAGTTTTAAAAGACAAAAGAGTTCGCAAAGCATTAGCATTAGCAATAGATAGAAATTATATAGTAGAAAATATCACCAAAGGAGGAGAAGTTCCTGCTGCAGCGTTTATTCCATTTGGTCTTAAAGATGTAAATGGAGATTTTAGAGAGAATGGCGGAAATTATTTTAGCGTATCAAAAGAGGATTATGAGTCAAATGTTAAAGAGGCAAAAAGACTTCTCGCTGAAGCTGGATACAGCAACGGAGCTAATTTTCCTGTTTTGGAGTTTAAAACAAATCCAGGTGCTGGAGTTACTATAGCTGAAGCGGTGCAGCAGATGTGGAAAGAAAATTTAAATATAGATATGTCTATCACTCAAGAAGAATGGTCAGTTTTTCAAAAAAATAGACAAACAAGAAATTATACAGTATGCCGTGCAGATTGGATTGGAGATTATTTAGACCCTATGACTTTTGCTCAACTATTTACTTCAGCAAGTGCAGGCAACAGAGTAGGCTACAGCAATATTAATTATGACAGCCTCATAAAAGAAGCACAATCTACTATAGATAATAATAAAAGAATGAACAACATGCACATAGCAGAGGATATGCTTATAGGCGATGATATGGCTTTGATACCTTTATATTATTATACAGCACCTTCTATGAAAAGCCCTAAATTGCAAGATGTTGTGGTTGATACTTTAGAGATAAGAAGATTTTTCTACTCTTATTTGAAATAATGATAATTTTGTTATAAATGCATTTGTTTAAGTATAAAATAAATGCATTTATAATTTTTTATATACGTTACGCATATAAATGTAATTAATTCCACCCATACCTAAAGGTACTTCTTTCAGTCGCAGGCACTTCCTTCGGTTGCTGTTCGGACTTCCTCAAAGAACCAAAAAGACTGCATTTTTAACCTAAATTTAGGTATCTTAATATATTTAATACATATTTTTTAAATATAAAGTTATAGTATTTGCGTTTTTTGCAACTTTTTTGTGCGGCAAAAAAGCTGATAATATTTTCATAATGTGTAGTGGTTAACAATTTAAAATTGTTTAGGTATATACTATTTAATCTTTTGGTATATGCACTCAAATGTATCGCCAAGATTAAATTTTTGTGCGAGTTTTTTATATAGTTTTTCAGATACTTTTGAATTCTTAAAAAGCTTAAAAACATCAGTAAATCTATTATAATAAACACTTTGATTTTCTAAACTAATTCTTTTAAGAGAATACTTTGAAAAAAACATGTCCAAAGATTTAGGATTAGCTTCAAATGCATGGTCACTTGGAACTATAGAATAATAATTTTTATTAAATCTTCCGCTAACCCCATAACCATTCGGCATAGCTAAAGCAAATATACCATCATCTTTTAAGGAATATAAAATACTTTCAAAAATTTTATCAAAATTATAAATATGCTCCACAACATACCAAGCCGTAATTATATCATACTCTTTTTCTTTATAATTAAAATCAAGTAAAGAACAGTTATGCACATTTAAGTTTAAAGTATTAACACAGTAGTTTGAAGCATACTCACTTATCTCTATACCCTCAGTAATATATCCATAATTAGAAGCCTCTTTAAGAAAAAAACCCATAGCACTCCCAATATCTAAAATCTTTCCGCTTGGTTTTATTTTTTTTATCTTTTCTATTCTTCTCTTTGCTAATCGGCTTAAATTTTCAACATCTTCCTCATAAGTTTTTCCGTATTGTTTTTTATAATCTTCTACAAAATATTTTGATGAATAATCTGTAAAAGGAGATAAAAAATATTTTCTAAATAAAGTATTGCAATGACCACATTTATATAAATTAGATTCCAAATTTCTGTTTTTTCTCTCTATATTAGAGCTCTTACAAAATGGGCATTTTATATCTTTAAAATCTTTCATATTAGAAAAAATAGTCTTTAACCTTTCTATAGATTCATCAGTATTTATTTGCTCAGCATTCTCTATCAAACTATTTTGTTTTTCTTTATCATTTATAAAAGTTTCTATTTTCTTTATGCTGTCTTCAACATCAGCATTTTCAAAAAATCCCAAATTAAAAAATATATCATCACATTTATTAGCCAATTCATCATGATACTTAGTAGGTGAAAAAAGTATAGTAGGAATCTTTGACTCTATACATTCAAAAGCAGTAAGTCCAAAATATGTTATAACCGCAGAATATGAATTAGCAAATATATCCTTTGAAAAGTCAATATACTCTATATTAGAAAATTCACTTTCTCTTTTAAAATCTATTATTACAAATTTCTTATAAGTTATTTTTGATATTATTTGAATAGCTTTATCTTTTATTTCTTTATTAAATCCCAAGTAAACAAGTATGGGACCCTCTTCATTATATGTAGGTTTTATAGAATTATTTAATATTGTAGTAATAAATGGCTTAATATTTACCTCTTTAGAGCTATCCAAATTTGGAAGCATCTCTATTACAATATCAGCTAACCTCCTCTCACTTCCAACACTATCTACTATGATAACAGATGATATTTTTTTTAAATAGCTTATATATTTCTCTTCAACTTCCCTCGAATCAACAATTATAATGTATGGATTTATTTCCGCTATTTTATTAAACTCAATAGTTTTTATATCAATTCTTTTATATAGTTCACTATCATCATTTATAGAAGAAAAAGTAAAATCATATATGTCAGATAATCTATTAGCAATTAGATTCATTCGAGTAAAATGTCCATAGCCATATATACCATTAATATCTGTTATTATGCATATACTTTTTTTTATTTCATTTACCATACATACTCTTTTTTATCAAAATTATAAAAATAATACAAAATTATACAACAAAAACTTATAATTACAAATAATATAATTATTATAAAATTAATTTCTAAATATAAAAAAATATATATTTTTTATAGCATATTATTTTTTATCTTTTCTTCAGCATTTTTAAAATATCTATCATAAGCTTTTTTACAATAATTCTCATGCTTACTCTTTTGGTTTTGTGGAGGGTTATCAAATTTATAAGGCCCATTTACTTTCCAAGCTGTTAGAATACCTATATTAATTGCATTTACTGGGCATCTAAAAGCACAGCTTGCACACATAACACATTTATTTTTAAATTTAATATCTCCGTTATCATCATTATAAATATTATTAACAGGGCATTTTTTTACACATAAATTGCAATGAGTGCATATATTTTTTACCTTAAAAAGATTACCGTTAATTTTCATAGCAGGGTGTTCTATTCTAAATAGAAAAGCAATAAATCTTCCAAATGGAAATTTTTTTAGAAATACTTTTTTATCTTCTAATATCTCTTTTAAATCTATAGCGCACAATTTTTTAGCAGTATTCCACATCTTTGCAGCCATCTCATCAGTATGTCTAAACACCAAATTATAAGGCATTACATAATGATACTCATTTGTAAGAATATATCCTTTTTTATTTAATCTAACCATTATAGGTTCTGATGATATATTATTTATTGATAATGGCTCTCCTGAGGTTTTTAGTATAAATATTTTTTTATCTTCTGTTTTTGGAAATAATTTGATTAAATCAAAAATTGGATATGGCGCATTAAAACCATGTATGGGGTACGCTAATCCTACATAATTATATTCATTTGGATTAGGCAAATTACAAAAATTATCCGTAACTCTATATAATGTTATATTTATATTATTTTCTTCAAAATGTTTTTTGTATTCATTTACAACTTTCTCTGTATTACCTGTACCAGAAAAATAATATATAACCGCATTTTTATTCATATAATAACAACCACCTTTAGATAGTTTTTTAACTTCATAATTATAACAAAAAAAAATAATATTTAAAGTTTCATTATTATGTAAATATATCATTATAAGCTTGACTTTTATATATAAAAAGTTACAATGCTAACATATATTAGGATATACTTTATATTATGAATTTTAAATTAGTTTTTATAGTACTTATTAGTTCAGTTTTAATTTCTTGCTACAGTCCTTTTTATATTATTGATACCGATGGCTTTGCAGTATATAGAGCCTCTTCATCTGGCAACGGTTTATCATCAGATTTTATAAAGGCAAATATTGTTAAAGAAACAGAAAATTTAATTGTATTTGTAGAAAATGGTAATAAATATGATTCTAATAATTTAGACTTAATATGTACAGAATTTGAAAAATATTATAATAAAGAAAAATCAATTTACGGTAATCACACAGATGTTGATAACAATGGTAAAATTATTATTTTATTTTTAGATTTAAATCCAAACTATAATAGCGGTTCTAAGCTTAATGGATATTTTAATCCTGCAGATTTAATAAATGGGTATGGCAATAATGCAGATATGCTCTATATGGATTTGGGAGGACTTAATAATTATCCAGAGTATATGGCTGGTACAATATTACATGAATTACAACATTTAATAAACTATTATGTAAATGTAATAAAAAAAGGAAGTGAAATGGAAGTATGGCTTAATGAGGCTTTATCAGAATCTACTTCTATTTTATTTAATAAAAGTACCGTTAATAGCAGAAATAATGAATTTAACAATATTAATTATTATTGTTTTTACACTTGGGATTTGCCAATAAATATATTTGCTAATTATCCTTCAGCTTCTGTTTTTATGAACTGGCTTTATATTAAAAATAATTATAATGAGGAAATATTTAAAATCATTGCATCTTCAAAAGAAAATAATGCATATAGAAAAATTTTATCTATATCATCATTAATTTCTTCTACATGGGATGATTTGCTGCTTCAATGGATAGAAGACATTGACAATAGAATTGTGCCTGGAGTTAAAATTAACAAAATTAACAATAATGCCAATTCATCTATACCTTTATATCCCGGTGCTTTATTAGTTTATAATTTAGTAAATGGCAGTACTATTGATTCTACTAATCCACTTCTAAAAACTAAACAAAATAATAACTCTATGATATTATTAAATAGCGACACATATATAGGGAATAATCCTACTTCTATAAATGTTAAATTAAATTATAATAATTCTATTTTAATGAGCAGAAAATTATCAGCACAACAAACTAATTCTTATTTGGAAGTAATAAGTAATACTAAACCTAAATATATAAATATACTATTGAAATAGGCTAATAAATATTTTTTCATATAAAAAAAGGAGCTATATTGATATAAAGCTCCTTTTTTATTATCTGACATTTATTAATAACTTATAGTATCGCCTCTTTCATGAACCTCTAAGAATCTAAGAAGCTCAGCTTTTACCTCTTCAGCAGTAGATAATGTGAGAACCCTTTTAGCAAGCATAGCACATTCTTTTTTATCCAAAGAAATAATCATTTTCTTAACTTCAGGTACAGATATAGCTGACATAGAAAATACATCAAGCCCTAATCCAAATAGCAAAGGCACAGCAAGTAAATCACCAGCAAGCTCTCCGCACATTGATATAATAATACCATTAGCATGAGCACCATCTATAGCCATTTTAATAGCAATAAGCACAGAAGGATTATAAGGGTCACATATAGAAGCAATTTTTTCATTACCTCTATCAGAAGCTAAAGTATATTGAGTTAAGTCATTTGTACCTATAGAGAAGAAATCAGATTCTCTCGCAAAAGCTTCAGCTCTAAATACAACAGAAGGAGTCTCTATCATCATTCCTAACTCTAAAGCTTCATTGAATGCTATATTTTCTTTCATAAGTTCTAACTTACATTCATTGAATATATTTTTAGCCTTTCTCAATTCTTCTATAGATACAATCATAGGAAGCATAACTTTTATTTTACCAAAAGCAGAAGCTCTAAGTAAAGCTCTAAATTGAGTCTTTATAATAGCAGGTTTATCTAAACAAATCCTTAAAGCTCTCCAACCTAAAGCAGGGTTTTCTTCTTTCGGCATCTCCAAATAAGGCAAATATTTATCTCCGCCAATATCCATAGTTCTTATCGTAACAGTATGACCGCTCATAGCCTCAGCAACTTCTTTGTATGCTTTGAATTGTTCATCTTCTGTAGGAAAATTAGTGTTTTCCATAAAAAGAAATTCTGTTCTATAAAGTCCTATGCCATCAGCACCATTTTTTAATACACCGCCTAAATCTGCAGGAGAACCAATATTAGCATAAACTCTTATTTTTGTTCCGTCTTTAGATATAGCATCTCTGTGAGCATATTCTTTTAATAAAGCCCTTTTCTTATCAAATTCCTCTTTTAACTTTTCGCACTCTTCTATTGACTTTTCAGTTGGCTCTATAATTACTCCGCCAGTATTACCATTTAATATAATAATATCTTCATTTTTTATGTCTTTTATTATTTCACCAATACCCACAACGGCAGGAATCTCTAAAGATCTTGCCATAATTGAAGTATGAGAAGTACGGCCGCCTATTTCTGTAATAAAACCTAATGTATTATCTAAATCTAAATTAGCAGTGTCTGACGGAGTTAAATCTCTTGCTACAACTATTGAATCTTTTGGCAAAGTAGATAAATCTAAAATTTTCTCGCCTCTAATATTTCTTATCCATCTTTCTGCTATATCGGTTAAATCATTGGCTCTTTCTCTTAAGTATTCATCTTCAACTTCAGATAAAATTTGTTTGTATACTTCTATACCTTTTGATAAAGCATAGTCGGCAGCAACTTTATCATCTGTAATAATACCATTAACTTCTTCTAATAAATCCTCATCCTCAAGCAAAGTAATATGTGCATCAAATATACTAGCCTTCTCTGCAGAAACTTTCTTTAATGCTATTTCCCTTATCTTTTCAAGCTGCTCTTTAGTTTTATTTCTAGCCTCAAGGAGTTTGATTTTTTCTTTCTCTGGATCTTTACATGGACACTTATTAAGTTCTATTTTTTTAGGGTTAAATATATAAATTTTCCCTATCGCTATACCGGGAGATACCCCAATACCAGTTATTCTTTTTTCCATAAATTATTTTCCAAAAAACAATATTAATCTTTTAAATTAGCTAAAAACTCTTCTATCTTTTTCAAAGCTTCTTCTTCATTTTCTCCATCACAATATACAGTTAAAACAGAGCCTTTCTTTACGCCGAGTGACAATACTTTTAAAAGTGATGAAGCATTAACTTTTTTTCCTGATTCGTTTTCTATTTCTACTTTACAATTAGTTAAAGTTTTTATAAATGTAACAAATTCATTTCCAGGTCTTGCATGAAGGCCTGTTTCATTTTGTATAGTAACTTGTCCTTTAGTCATACTAACTCCTTTTTTACATATTATATATTAAAGTATATCAGTTTTTTATGTTTTGTCAAATAAGAAATATTTTAGTACAAAAAAATATAGATTTTGTATATAAAAGTTAAATACTATAACATAAAAATTATATTCTTCCATAATTGGTATCTATCATATTAAAATATATTCCCTGTAATACCAAATACGGATATATCTTACATTTTAATAATTTTAAATTTGATATGCCGCCTGTAAGAAATATTTTGCTTTTTATATCATATTTTTCTTTGATTGCTTTTTTTATTTCTGAAGCGCTATAGTTTACAGCACCTATTGTATTATAAATAGACCCTGCCACTAAAGCATCTTGAACATTATTATTAATAGGATTTGGAAGAGACGTAATTTCTCCTATTTGAAAATATGGAAGAGAAGTTTTCCTTGATAATGCAAAAGAGCTTGTTTTAGTACCCGGCATAATCATTCCGCCTAAAAATACAAAATCCGAAAGCATAATACTTATTGTGGTAGCTGTACCCATATCTATAACAATAGAAGCATATTTATTTTCTTCGCTAAAACCCTCTAAGCATATAGAAGCATAAGTTGAAAGAAGTCTATCTATACCTACAGAATCTTTAGGCTCATACATGTTATCTTTTAATTTTATATCTTTGTGAGTAACTCTATATACGTCTTTTTTTAATATGTCTTTAACTGATGAAACAAACATATCATTTACTTTAAAAGATACACTGCTGTAAAAAACCTTATCTATGTTTTCGCCAAAATTTTCTTTTATTTCTCTTAAAGTTTTAAATAAACCTAAAGCGTTATGTTCATTAGCATTAAAATATATAGGGTTATGATTATCATCAAATATTGCTGTTTTTATTCTAGTATTTCCAATATCTCCTATCAAATACATTTCTAAGCCCCATTATTATTAATATTATTGCTTTCTAAAAAATTCTTAGTCTTTTCTATTAAAATTTCCTTTTCATTTAGATCAGGTTCATCTAATATTAAATCTAAAAGATAATTAAGTATTTTACCTATCATAGGGCCTTGTTTTAAATTAAACTCTCTAATTAAATCATTTCCATCTATTTTTAAATCTTTTACAGTAATAGCATTTTCTGCCTCTATAATCTTATCTATCCTCGCTAAAAGTTTTGGTATAGCCTTGCTTTCTTTATCTTTTCTCACACCGCTTCCAATCCTATCAGCCTCTCTTAGTTTTAATAAAGGCTTAATATTTTCAACACCCACAGCACGCATAAATCTCCTAACAGCTCCATCAGTCCACTCATCTTGATAATAAAACATATGCTGTCTTACTAAAAGAGTAACAAACTCTATTTCAGCATTAGAATATTTTAATCTTTTCATTATTTTTTTAGCAATAGAAGAACCCACAACCTCATGATTATAATAAACAGGGTCATCCTGCTTTGACACTTTCTTTTGAACCATAGGCTTAGCAATATCATGGAATAATGCTGCAAGTCTCACTAATAAAGTTAATTGGTCATTTTCAAATGGTTCTACGGCTTGTATAGTATGAAGTATATGATAATAAACATCATATTTATGAAACTTATTTTGATTAACACCAAAGCCTTGCATTAACTCTGGCATTATTAAAGGAAGAACTCCTGTTTTTCTAAGTAATTCTATGCCTCTGAAAGGGTTATTTGACAAAAGTATTCCATTAAACTCTTCTCTTATTCTTTCAGCAGCAATAGATGCAAGCATGCCTGTAGAATGACATATAGCTTCAAACGTTTCTTTTTCTATTTCAAAATTGAGTTTTGTAGCAAATCTAATAGCTCTCATTATTCTAAGACCATCTTCAGTAAATCTTTCATAAGGATTGCCCACAGAACGCACAATTTTTCTTTTTATATCTTTCATGCCGTCGAACATATCTATAAGTGTGCCATCTAATACATTATATGCCATAGCATTAATAGTTAAATCTCTTCTTGGCAAATCTTCTTCTATGCTGGATGCATATTCTACTTTATCTGGGTGCCTTCCATCACTATAATTCCCATCACTTCTAAAAGTAGTGATTTCTACATGCATATCTTCTATTATTACTAATACTGTTCCATGTTTTATTCCTGTTGGAACGGTATATTTAAATAATCTTTGCACGTCTTCTGGTTTTGCATCTGTGGTGATATCATATTCATGAGGAGCTATTCCCATTATAGAGTCTCTTACAGCTCCTCCTACAAGAAAGCATTTAAAACCTTCTATATGTAAAATTCTTGCTATTTCTTTTACTGCATGCGGTATGGTTGTAAATATTTTTTTCACTAATTTCTACCCAACTTTTTTACTTTTTATTCTTTATAGTATATACAATTTTTATCTTATTACAAATTTATAAACTAATAAAAACGAAATCATTATATTGATAAAATAACAAAAGTCAAATATTTATTTTAATAAAAAATTATAATTATCTTTTAATTTCAATATTTCTACTTGCTATTATATCAACACCAACAACATTATGAAGAACAACATCTCCAATATGAACAGGAGCATTAACTTCTATATTCTTTAAAGCATTTAAACATTCATTAATTCTTGATTTATCTATAGGCTCTTTCGTTTTTACTGGAAGCATTTTTAAATTTCCATTTTTTACTTTTACTATAGAAGTAACCATTCTTACAGGACGTACAACTTCATCTCTGGCATAAGTGTCGCCTCTTTTGCAAGTGTTTCCGCTTATACTTAAAACATTAGTTCCTTCTAACTCCACAGATAAAGTACATCCCATAGGACAGCATATACAAGTTAATTCTTTTTTTTCCATAATATAAATCCTAAATAAAACATTTTTAAATATAATTAAATATTCAATTATATTAATTATCCTCTATCTTAAACTCGATATTTTTTAAGCTCTCTTTTGAAAGCATAGATTTATCAAGCTTCACAGTCTCCATTTCTCCAGGAGCAAATATCAAATGCTTTTTATGTATCACTCTTTCACCATCAAAATAAACATTCAAAAATTTGTTTTTAAATATATTACCTACTCTAAATCTCACCATTACATGATCATCTACATTTTCAGTATTAATCATAGAAGGAACAGTATATCTCACTCCATTAGAGCCTTTTAGTGAAATAGAGTTTTTATCATCTCTTCTTTTGTTTTTAATTACATAAGAAGCAGCACTTTTTCCTGCAGTTTCAGCCTCTTCAGATACAAAGTCTACTAAGTCATGAACATGAAGAACATTACCGCAAGAGAATACTCCGTCAATATTAGTCTCTAAACTTTCATTAACTATAGCTCCAGAAGTAATAGGATTAATTTCAACACCTATCTCTTTTGAAAGCTCATTTTCAGGAATAAGACCAACAGATAAAAGCAAAGTATCGCAAGAATAATATTCTTCAGTACCTTTAATAGGCTTCATATTCTCATCAACTTTAGCTATTGTAACACCTTCAAGCCTATCTTTTCCTTTGATATCTATTACTGTATGACTAAGTTTAAGAGGTATTCCAAAATCATCCAAACATTGAACTATATTTCTTTTAAGCCCCCCAGAGAAAGGAAGTATCTCAGCTACTACTTTCACTTTGGCTCCTTCAAAAGTCATTCTCCTAGCCATAATAAGTCCTATATCACCAGAACCAAGTATTACAACTTCTTTTCCTGGCATATATCCTTCAATATTAACTAAATGCTGAGCAGCACCTGCAGAAAATATACCAGCAGGTCTAAATCCAGGTATATTCAAAGCACCCCTCGAACGCTCACGGCAGCCCATAGCAAGTATCACAGCTTTGGCATTAATTTCAACTAAACCTTCTTCTTTGTTTATATAAATAATTTTTTTAGTTTTGTCATTATTGAGTACAATGTCCAAAACCATAGTGTTAAGTTTATAATTAATATTTAAATTATAAACTTTTTCTATAAATCTATAAGCATATTCAGGTCCTGTAAGCTCTTCTCCAAATCTATGAAGTCCAAAACCATTGTGTATACATTGATTGAGTATGCCTCCAAGCACCTCATCTCTTTCCAACATAAGCAAATTATCTATTCCATTTTCTTTTGCAGAAATGGCAGCGGCAAGTCCGGCAGGTCCTCCGCCTATAACAACAACATCATAAGATTGCATTTTTTACCTCGTTTATTTTTATATACTAAAAATTGTTAAATTTGTCAATTTTTTGTTGTTCTTTTTCCCGCCTTCGCACCCACAGGCACTCCCGTTGGTCGCTGTGCGGACTTCGTCAAAGTCTTTACCCTTCGCCTACGCTTCGCGAAAGTGCAAGTGTAAAATTAGTGCAAACCACACTAATCTTGTTTTATATATAAAAATATATTATACAAAATACTAACTATTATAAAGCTTCCTTGTCATAACCAATAACTATTTCAGAACCCTTGCCGCATTTTGTAATAGTTAAAGGAGAAACATTAAGCTCTCTTGCTAATATCTCTATAATCTTAGGAGAACAGAAACCGCCCTGGCATCTTCCAAGTCCTGCTCTTACTCTCCTTTTAACTCCGTCAATAGATTTAGCTCCTATTGGGCTTTTTATAGCTTCTACTATTTCTCCCTCTGTAACCTTCTCGCATCTGCAAATAATATGTCCGTATAAAGGATTTTCTTTTATAAGTTTATTTTTTTCTTCGTTAGAGAGAGCGTTAAAATGTGTGATTCCTTTTCTCTTTTCTATAAAGTTTTCTTTCTTTTCTAAATTAGCTTTTTTACTTACAATATCAGCAACCATTAATCCAATAGCAGGAGAAGAAACAAGTCCTGGAGATTCTATACCAGCACAGTCAAAAAATCCTTCACAGTCTTCAACTTCTTTTATAATAAATTCATGATTATCTTCATGAGGGCGAAGTCCGCAGAATGAAGTAATAACTTTATTATAAGGAATATTTTTTACTGTCATTTTAGATTTCTCTATAATCTGAGCAAGTCCGTCAGCAGTAGTATTTAATCCCTCTTTATCTTCTATATCAATGGCAGTAGGTCCAAGCATTATATTACCATGAGCTGTAGGAGTAACTAAAATACCTTTACCCAATTTTGTAGGCAAAGCGAATATAGTTGAAGTAACTAAATTATCAACTTCCTTATCAAGTAAAATATAATCTCCCCTTCTAGGAGTTATATGTATTTTGTTGGCACTCATCATATTATGGAATTTATCTGCATAAACTCCAGCAGCATTAACGATGTATTTAGATTTTATAGTACCATTATTAGTTTCAGCTTCAAAAGTTCCATCATCAAGTTTTCTTATATTTATAACTTCAGTATTAAATTTAAACTCAACTCCATTGGCATGAGCATTCTCAGCATAAGCAATATTCAAAATGAAAGGATCAACTATTCCGCCAGTAGGAGCATACAAGGCAGCACATACATTATCATTTAAATTGGGTTCTTTCTTATGAACTTCTTCTCTGTTTAATATTTGAAGTCCTTCAACTCCATTTTTTATTCCTCTATCATATATAGCCTGTAAATTAGGCATATCTTCTTCATTAGTACAAACAACCAATGAACCATTTTGTTTGAAAGGCACATCAAGGTCTTTTGCTATTTTTGGCATCATCTTATTACCTAATACATTTAGCTTAGCCATAAGTGAACCATTAGCAGCATCAAACCCTGCATGCACTATTCCGCTGTTAGATTTTGAAGTACCAACACATACGTCCTCCCCTCTTTCAACAACGCATATATTAGCTTTATATCTGGATAATTCTCTTGCTGAAGAGGTCCCAGATACACCAGCACCTATTATCAATATATCATACATATCATAATCCTCATATATTAAATACAACACCACTATATAAATAAAAAATCATTTTGAAATATAATAATCAAAAATGTAATAACTACTAATTTTATTTAATACATAAACTATTAAATTCAAAAAAATTATAAAGCCCAGCCTTTAGCTCTTTCAACAGCCTTCTTCCAGCCCATATATTTTTTATTACTCTCTTCTTCTGAAAGTGAAGGACTAAACTCTCTCTCTAATTTCCATTTATTAGATATTTCATCTTTATCCTTCCAAAATCCTACAGCAAGCCCTGCCAAATAAGCAGCACCTAAAGCGGTAGTCTCTGTTATCTCTGGACGAAGAACTTTTGTATTAATAATATCTGCTTGAAATTGCATTAAAAAATTATCTCTGCAAGCTCCACCATCTACTTTTAATGAAGATAGTTTTACTTTACTGTCTGCAACCATTGCATCAATAACATCTTTACTCTGATAAGCAATAGCCTCTTCTGCTGCCCTTATTATATGGCTTCTATTAACCCCTCTCGTAATACCAACCAAACAGCCTCTCGCATACATATCCCAATAAGGAGCACCAAGCCCTACAAATGCAGGTACTAAATAAACTCCGTTAGTGTCTTTTACTTTTGTAGCAAAATATTCAGTGTCTTTTGCATCATGAAGAAGCCTTAATTCATCTCTTACCCACTGTATAACAGCACCAGCTATAAATACAGAACCTTCTAAAGCATATTCAATTTTTCCTTTATATCCAATACCTATTGTAGTGATAAGTCCATTTTTGCTTAGTATAAAATTATCGCCAATATTCATAAGAATGAAGCTTCCAGTGCCATAAGTGTTTTTTGTATCACCCTTATTAAATCCAGCCTGACCAAATAATGCCGCCTGTTGGTCTCCTGCTATTCCTGATATAGGAACTTCTTCTCCGTTAATATTAGCATATCCATAAACACATGAAGAGTCTTTTACTTCAGGAAGCATACTCATAGGTATATCTAATTCTCTTAAAATGTTTTCATCCCATTTTAAGTCTTTAATATTATATATCATAGTTCTTGATGCATTAGTATAATCTGTAACATGCACCTTTCCGCCTGTAAGTTTCCATACAAGCCAAGTGTCTATTGTGCCAAATAATAGTTCTCCTTTATTAGCTTTTTCCCTAGCACCTTGAACATTATCAAGTATCCATTTTATTTTTGTACCAGAAAAATAAGCATCTACTACTAAGCCTGTATTTTCCCTTATATATGTATCAAGACCTTTCTGTTTTAATTCATCACAAATAGGAGCAGTTCTTCTGCATTGCCAAACTATAGCATTATAAATAGGCTCCCCTGTATTCTTATCCCAAACAACAGTAGTTTCTCTCTGATTTGTAATGCCAATGGCTGCTATATCTTCAGGTTTAACTCCTGCAATCTGTATTGCTTCTTGTAATACTCCAAACTGTGTAGCCCATATCTCAGATGCATTATGTTCAACCCAACCTTCATGAGGATAAATTTGTGTAAACTCTTTCTGAGCAACTGAAACCATATTCTGATCATAGTCGAATACTATAGCTCTGCTGCTTGTCGTACCCTGATCTATTGCAACCACATATTTTGACATAATAAATCTCCTTTAATAAATTATCGTTTAGAAAGTATATTCCCTATTGTGACGTCGTAAACAATAGCACCGAAAATTCCACCTACTATAGGACCTATTATTGGAACTATCCAAATATTGCTCCCATCTGTAAGACCGTTGTTTTTAAAGCCAAGTAAAACAGTAAAAATCCTAAGAGCTAAATCGCGAGCAGGATTAATAGCATAACCTTGCATAAAACCAAATGACATGCCTATAGCTGCTACTATAAACCCTATTATTATAGGGCCTAAATTAGCTCCAACAGGAGCATTGTTAGCATCGCCAGTAGCAAGTATTAAAAACATTAATATAAATGCTCCTATAACTTGATTCATAAAATCATATAAAAAACCAGGAACTGCTGGAAAAGTGACAAATACTTTAGCTGTGTTTTCAAAATTAGGATCAACTTCTATCCATTTCCCATAATAAACAGCAAATACTATAGCACCGCCAATAAAAAAACCTATCATTTGAGCTAATATATAATACCAAACTTTAGCCCATTGAAACCTTCCTGTTGAAGCTAAAGCAAGTGTAATTGCAGGATTAAAATGAGCCCCGCTTATTTTACCAGAAGCATATATACCTAAAGTAACAGCAAGCCCCCAAGCAATATGTATGTTAATAGAAGACTCATTATTTCCTATAACTACAGATGCAGCAACCCCGCATCCAAATAATGCTATAAACATAGAGCCAATTATTTCTGCTAAAAATTCTGATTTTTTAGTATACATAACATATCCTCCATAATCTATATTTCTACATTCTTACTATTTATTCTTAATTTATACCTCCTACCCTATATTGTTCGCATACAGGACATCTCTTTGGTGCTTTAGCTTCTTTATGTATATAGCCGCATTTTTTACACTGCCATTTTGATATCTCCTCACTTTTCTCCCCTAAAAAATCTTCAAACATCTTTTTATGGCCTTTTTCTATCTCTGCTACATGTTCAAATAGTATCGCTATATCATTAAACCCCTCTTCTTTTGCTGTCTTAGCAAAGTTTAAATACATCTCAGCAGATTCATAAGTCTCTCCAGCTATAGCATCTTTTAAATTTTCTTCTTTAGATAATATACCATGATAACGCTCAAACCACAATTTACCATGCTCCTGCTCATTTCTTGATGCTTTCTCAAAAGCTAAAGCCAAACTCTCCATCCCCTCTTCTCTTGCCTTATCGGCATAATATATATATTTGCATCTTGCCATTGCCTCTCCAGTAAAAGCTACCTTCAAATTCTCATTAGTTTTTGACCTTTTTAAATCCATATTATCCCCCTAATGATATTAATATTTCATAATTAATAGTATAGAAATTTTATTATCGAAATAAATATTTATAGATAAAAAATGATTTTTTTTATTCCTTTTTATTTCTATAAAAAATGAGAACTAATAATAATTAAATACAAATATACCTAAGGATAGTTTGGTTTATTTAAATAAAATTTAAACAAAATTTGATTGAAAATTAAAATAAAAACATATTTATTGATATTAAAATGATAAATATACATATACTAACTATACCTATAATAATAAATTAATTCAAAAACAAAAATTATACGTTTTATACATTTTTGTAATTCTTATTTTTATTACAGCAACATTTCTTTGATTCGCCAGAACAATTGCATTCTTTATTTATTATTTTTTTCTTTAATGAAAAAAACATTATAATTATTGCAATCACTATTATTATTGGTATTAATATTATATCTATCATTAAATATTACTCCTATATTTTTGTTAGTATATTCTAATAAAATATTAAAACTTGTCAATATTTATTTAATAATAAAATTTTTTAGAATATTTATATGGAATAAACATTTTACTATTTTTAAAATAGTAGTATAATTAACATAAATTTTTATTTAAGGATTTTTATTATGATAGATGTAAAATTAATAAGAGAGAATATCGAATTAGTAGAGGAGAACTTGAAAAAGAGAAGAAGCAAGGTTTCTCTTGATAAGTTAAAAGCTTTAGAACATGAAAGGCTTGATTTATTAAAAGCAGTAGAGCAAGACAGAGCAAAAAAAAATGAATCTTCAAAAAAAGTCGGCGAATGCATGAAAGCTGGAAAGAAAGAAGAGGCAGAAAAAATAAAAGAAGAGATGAAAGCTTTCACTGAATCCTTAAATAAAAAAGAAGAAAAATTGGCAGAATTAGAAGAAGCTGTTAATAACGAAATATTATATTTACCTAATATGCTTTCTGAAGATGTACCTGATGGTGATGATGAAAAAGCAAACAAAGAGATAATAAGATGGGGAGAGCCTCGTAAATTTGATTTTGAAGTAAAAGACCATGTCGATATAGCTGTAGGACTTGATATACTTGATATTGAAAGAGCTGTAAGAATGGCAAGAACTCGTTTTTCACTTATGAAAGGAAAAGGTGCTGCATTAGAGAGAGCATTGATTAACTTTATGCTAAAAAAACACACTTCAGAGCATGGTTATACAGAATATGTGCCTCCTATGCTTGTTAATGGAAGAACTATGACAGGTACTGGTCAGCTTCCAAAGTTTGAAGAGGATTTATTTAAAACTACAGATGACCCTGCTTTATACCTCATACCTACGGCAGAAGTTCCTCTTACAAACATATACAGAGAAGAGATTATACCAGAGAATATGCTTCCATTATATTGTACTGCATATACACCTTGTTTCCGTTCTGAGGCTGGTTCTTATGGTAAGGACATGAGAGGTTTAATAAGACAGCACCAATTTGACAAAGTAGAACTCGTAAAAATATGTACTGCTGACAAATCTAAAGAAGAGCATGAAAAAATGCTTAAAGATGCAGAAAGTATTTTACAGGCATTAGAGTTGCCTTACAGAGTAGTTGTTCTTTCTTCTGGAGATATAGGAAATGCTGCTTACAAAACTTTTGATATAGAAGTTTGGCTTCCTTCACAAAATATGTATAGAGAAATTTCAAGCGTAAGTAACTGTTGGGATTATCAGGCAAGAAGGATGCAGATGAGAACAAGAAGAAACGGCAAAACAGAATTAGTACATACATTAAACGGTTCTGGAATTGCTGTTGGAAGAACTTGGATAGCTATACTTGAGAATTATCAGCAGGCAGACGGAAGCGTAATAATTCCAGATGCTTTAAGACCGTTTACTGGTTTTGATAAAATAGAAAAGGTTAATTAATGCCATCATCTAAAGACTTTCTTAATATAGTATTAAACAAACTAGATTCTTTAGATGATATTAATTATAAACAGATGATGGGTGAATACATAATCTATTATAACAAAAAAATAACAGCTTATGTATGCGATAATCATCTTTTTATAAAGCCTACTGATAAGGCAAAAACTTTAATAAAAGATTATATATTAAAGCCGCCTTATAAAAATGCTAAAGATATGATATTTATAGAAGATATCAATAAATATGATGATGATTTCTTTGAGCATTTATTCAAAGAGATTTATGATGAGCTTCCTTCTATAAAGAAAAAAGCTAAAAGTAAAAAATAAATAAAAACATTAAAGTGCATATCCTAATTTAAGGTTTGCACTTTTTTATTGCTTCAAAAGTTATAGATTTTTTTTATTGTTCTTTTTCCCGCAGCAAAAAGTTGCAAAAAGTGCAAGTATTTAGTTATATATCTAGTAAATAAATATATGTAAAATAATAATATATATTTATGGCTATACTTCATAAAAATGCAATTTTTTTGGTTCTTTTATACCAATACCGAAGGTACTTCCTACGGTCGCCAAAAGAATTGGGGTACCATAAGGGCACGCTTCGCAGTGGGCAAAGCCACCACTAATAAAAAACTTAAAAAATATTTTCTTACAAACTAAAATCAACATATTCTAAAATAACTATATTTTGTTATATGATTTTTTTATTCAACTTTTTCCCGCCGCAAAAAGTTGCAAAAAGTGCGAGAGTTTTAGACTTGCATGTTTGGAATATATATTAATATAAAATGATATTACTATTTTATTGCAGTTATTTTGCTTCTTTGATACCAATAAAAGAAGTGGGGGTTGTGGCAAAGCCACCACAAAAATAAAAATTTCTTTAACGCACGGTAAACGAAATTTTTAATATAAATTGATTAATTAATATAATTTTTACTATATATAAAAATCAGCTAACCGTGCGTATAATAAAACTACTCTAAATAAGCATTAAAAAATCTGTATAACCCCTGAGAATCATATTCTACATTTTTTAATTTTGGTGAAACTAATAATGCTTCAGAATAAAAATATATAGGTATAATAGCATTATCATTCATAAAAATGTTTTCTGCTGAATGAAGTGCATGCATTCTTATATCATTATTTTTGTTTGTTGAGGCAATATCAATATATTCATCAAAAGTTTTATTTGAATATGAGCCGTAATTATTTGGAGCATCACTTTTAAAAATGTTTAAAAAGTTAATAGGGTCATTATAATCAGCATACCATAAATAAACAGCTAAATCAAAGTTTCTGTCATACATATTTTGAAGATATGAAGCCCATTCATGTTTAACCACTCTCACATCAATATTTAAATTTTCTTTAAGCATACTCTGAACAGCATCAGCAATATTTATGTCAAATTCTCTTGTAGCTATAAGCAAATCAATAACAGGGAAGTTTTTGCCATTTTCGTATCCTGCTTCGGTTAATAATTTTTTAGCTTCTTCTATGTTTTTCTGATAGTTGGAAGATATTATATATTCTCCTCCTTTTTTTCTGAAATCTCCTTCAACATCATTAATTCCATAAGGTACTAAAGCTCCTGCAGGGCTTTCGCCGCATTTAGTAATAGAGTTTACTATATATTCTCTGTCAATGGCTAATGATAATGCCCTTCTTATATTTACATCTTGTAAAACTTTTTTATTATTTAAATTGTATCTATAATAGTAGGAAGCAGCAACTGGAACAATATGAACTATTCCTTTTTCTTTTAAAGTTTCAATATCTTTTCTTGGAAATGGTTTAGCAAAATGAATAGAGCCATTAAGAACTCCAGCTAAAGAAGTATTAGGTTCTTCCATCAAAAGAAAAGTTAATTTATTTGGTTTTATGTTTTCATTATTCCAATAATTAGTATTTCTTTCAAGTATTATGCTTTTATCGAAATTCCTTTCAGTCATTTTAAAAGCACCGTTGCCAATATATGTTGCAGGTTTTAAAGTCCATTCATCGCCGTATTTATTTATTATATCTTCACGTACAGGATAAAACGGAGGATAAGCAGCAAGCTCTAAAAAGTATGCTGTTGGGCTATTTAATTCTACCTCAAATGTATAAGCATCTATTGCTGTAACCCCAAGCTCTTCTATAGTTTTTTCGCCGCTTATAACATCTTTAGCATTTTTTATAACTTCAAAATAATAACTGTATTTGTTGGCAGTTTTCGGATCAACAGCACGCCTCCAAGTATAAACAAAATCATTTGCAGTAACAGGCTTTCCATCGCTCCATTTAGCATTGCTTCTTATATGAAAAGTGTAAATATTTCCCTCTTCATTTATATCCCAGCTTTCAGCAGCTCCTCCTATTATTTTATTGTTGGCATCTTTTTTTGTAAGTCCTTCAAAAGCATGAAGAATATATATCATAGTTAAATTATCAGTGTTTAAAGTGGGGTCAATAGTTAAAGGTTCTGGAGCGAGATTTATAACAATTTCATTATTTGTAATTATTTCTTTTTTAGAACATGATACGATTAAAATCATTAATAAAATAGCAGTAATTATTTTTTTAAGCATCTGTTTTTCCTTTGAATTAATTTATAAAAAGTACACTGATATTTATAATTACTTGTATACAAATAATTAATACATGCACTTTTTGGTTCTTTGACGAAGTTCACAGCGTGTAAGGCGAAAAAAAGAACAATAAAAAAGTTTATAAAATTATAGTATATCATTTATAGAAGATACACATAAATCAACAGCCTTATCTATTTCTTCTTCGTTAATTATTAAAGGCGGATTAAAATATATAACATTGCCCAAAGGTCTTAATAATAAACCTTTTTTAAGTGCTTTTTTATATATTTGATAACCCATTCTTAGTTTTGAATCAAATCCTTCTTTTGTATTTTTATTTATAACTAATTCCATAGCATTGATAAGCCCTATATTTCTAATCTCTCCTATATTAGGGTGATTAAGTAATTTTTCTTTTAATTTATTATTTAAATATTTCGCTCTTATTTGTGCCTTGTTTATAATATCATCTTCTCTTAAAACTTTTTGTACAGCCAAAGCAGCAGAACAGCCTAAAGGGTTTCCGCTGTAGGTATGACTATGCATGAAAGCTTTCCCTTCATTGTAGTCTGCATAAAATGCATTATATATTTTGTCTGTTGTTATTGTTATTGCCATAGGCATATATCCGCCTGTAAGCCCTTTTGAAATGCACATTATATCAGGACTTATTTCAGCATGGTCGCATGCAAACATCTTTCCTGTGCGTCCAAAATTTGTAGCTATCTCATCAACTATAAAAACTACATTATATTTATCACAAAGCTCTCTTAATTTTTTCAAATAAAGTGGAGGATATATTCTCATTCCTGCACTTGCCTGAAGTAAAGGCTCCACTATCACAGCACAAGTTTCTTCTCCATATATTTCAAATTTTCTCTCAGCATCTTCAAAACATTCACATTTGCAAGTTTCTCTGTTTTGGCAGTATTTACATCTATAACAATCTGGTGCTTCTATATGTATAGTGTCCATTAACATTGGCTTGTATATTTTTGCATATAAGTCTAAACTTCCAACCGATAATGCCCCAATAGTTTCACCATGATAACCGTCAGTAAAACACATGAATCTCGTTCTTTTTGTATTGCCTATTTGATGCTGATATTGAAAAGCCATTTTTAATGCAGCTTCTATAGATGAAGAACCATTATCAGAAAAATTGAATTTAGTAAGCCCTTTTGGGAGTATCTTTACAAGCTCTTCGCATAATTTAATAGCTCCTTCATGAGAGAAGTTTGCAAATATAACATGCTCTAATCTGTCAAGCTGTTCTTTGATATTGGCATTGATTTTTTCATTACAATGTCCAAGCAGGTTACACCACCAAGAACTTACAATATCAATATACTCTTTTCCGTCTTTGTCATAAAGATATATTCCTTTCCCTCTGTTTATTATTATAGGATGAAGCTCTTCATAATCTTTCATCTGCGAGCAGGGATGCCAAATATATTTTAAATCTTTTTCTTCTAATGTCATAATAAATCCTTTATATTTTTATGAACTATATAAAACAAAATTAATATTATTCAAAAAGAGTTTCTATATTTTTATCATCTAATTTTAAAACACCATCTACAACAACACCTATGATTTTTACTCCTGTCATTTCTTCTATCATTTTTTTATTATCATCATGCATTTCATTTGCTGTTTCAAATCTATTTAATATTACACCATTAATTTTTAAATTTTTATTTCTCATATATTCTATAGTTAAAACAGTAGAATTAATTGTACCAAGTCCAGCATCTGCTATTATAAGAGAAGGCATATTTAATTCTTTTATTATATCTTCCAAAAATATTTTTTTATTATCATCATATCTTATAGGGCATATTATACCGCCGCTTCCCTCTACCAACATATAATCATGTTTAGCAGATATATCAGCATAAGCTTTTTTTATAACATCTATGTCAGGTGGATTTCCCTCAATTTGTGCTGCCAAATGAGGGGAATAGGCATGCTTATAAGTGTATGACACCATTTCATTATATGAATCTGATAAATTTGCTTGCTGTTTTACATACCAGGCATCGCTGTCTGATATATCATGACTCCCGCTTAATGCTGCTTTATAATATCCTATATTCAATCCTTTATCTTTTATATGTTTTGTAATTAAACCTGATACATAGGTTTTTCCTATATCAGTACCTGTTGCTGTTATAAAAATAGATTTAGCCATAAATATTTCCTAATAAAAATTAATCTTCTTTTAGTTGAATTTTATATCCTAATTCTTCTACCATTTTTTTATCTGTTTCTATTGATATTCCTGCAGTTGTGAGCATATCTCCTGTTATAGCTGCATTTGCTCCAGATAAAAAGCAGGATTTTCCTTTATCTTTTAAAAGCCCTCTTCCGCCTGCAAGCCTTATGAATGCCTTAGGATTAATAAATCTGTAAATAGCAACTATTCTTCTCATATCATTTTCAGTAAGAGGTTTAATATTTTCAAAAGGGGTGCTTGCTATAGGATTAAGCATATTAACAGGTATAGACATTATTCCAAGCTCTCTAAGCTCTATGGCCATATCAATTCTATCTTCCCAAGTTTCGCCCATTCCCATAATACCGCCGCTGCATACAACCATTCCAGCTTTTTGAGCTCCCTTTATAGCATTGATTTTATCATCATAAGTATGAGTTGTGCATACTTTACTAAAGAAATTTCTTGAAGCTTCCAAATTATTATGCACTCTTCTAAGTCCTGCTTTTTTCATTTTGCTAAAATTTTCTTCGTCAAGTAAACCTAAAGAAGCACATATATATCCGTCAGTTTCTCTATTAAGTGTTTTTATTGTCTCATAAATCTCATCAATCTCTTTTCCGTATAAAGCTCTCCCTGATGTTACTATAGAATATCTTAAAACACCTTTACTAAAATCGCTTTTCCCCTGTTCTAAAATTTTTTCTTTGTCTAATATATCATACTCTTCGCAGTTAGTGTTATAATGAGATGATTGAGCACAAAACTTACAATTTTCTGAACATTTACCGCTTTTGGCATTAATTATTGAACACATATCAAATGTATTGGAACAGAAATATTCTCTTATACTATTAGCTTTTGAACATAAATTATCTAACGGAGCATCAACTAATTTCATTGCTTCTTCTTTAGTTATATTATATCCGTTAATAATTTTTTGCATTAAATCTTCTAAATATAATTCGTAGTTTATGCCTTGTTCAACATTACTCATCTATATCTCCTTTTATGACAATTTATAATTTACACTTCCCGATATAAGTCTATCTATTTTACCATTTTGAAATTCTATTATAAGTGCAAATGTTTTATCTATATCTAATACTTTTACTATATATTCTTCATTATCCACATTAATAGAAACTTTTTTTCCTATCAAAAATGAACGCTTTTTATATTCCTCATAAAAATTTACATTATTAAAATAATATTCATACAAATTTTCTAATATTTTAGCTATCAATATATTTCTGATATCACCGTTATTTTTTGTATAATCCTTATCATTTATAGAAGCCGCTATATCATTAAGTTCTTTTGGAAAGCCTTTTTTAGGAAAATTAACATTGATACCTATACCTATAACGGCATAATCCAATTTTCCGTCTTCAAAACTAAAAGCTCCTTCAGTAAGTATACCGCATACCTTTTTTTCATTTATAAATACATCATTGACCCATTTTATTTTTGTACTTTCGTTTGAAACTTCTTCTATTGATTTTGATACCGCCATAGCAGCAGCTGTAGTTATAAATGAGCTATTAAAAAGTTTTTTATCTTTTTTTAAATTAAGTATAATACTCATGTATATCCCTGTACCATAAGGAGAGAAAAAAGATTTTCCATTTCTTCCATATCCATTTGTCTGCTCTTCTGCTAAAACTACAGTTCCGCTTTCAGCACCACTAATAGCCATATCTCTTGCTATAATATTTGTAGATTCTACACTTTTGTATATTGTAAAACTAAATTTATCAGAATATTTAGGCATATTATTCTTTATTATTTTTGATGATAACATATCTGTTTCTTTAGATAAAGCATATCCTTTATTTGAAACAGAGTGAATACTATATCCATCATTTTTCAATGATTTTACTGCTTTCCAGACAGCTGTTCTGCTTACGTTTAAATCATTAGCTAATTTTTCACCTGATATAAATAGTCCCTTATTTGATTCTAATATTGATATTATATTCTCTTTTATATTAATTTTCATATAAATCATAATATCATAATTACTATAATTGTCAACCTAAAATAATTACAAAGTTTACAATTAGAGAATCGTTTAAAAATATTATTTAATTTCGAAATTATTAACCACACGCAGAGTAAAGCTAAGAATAGAGATTTAATTATTCATTCATATTAAATAATATATTAAATACAATTCAGCGTGTGCTATAGACACTATAAATTTAAATAACGTTTGGGGATTATAACGACAGAGTTAAACTAAAAAAGAAAAATAATGCAAAAATAAATAATGAGATAAAAAGGGGGATGTAATTAAAATTTTAATTGAACATATAAAAAGTTAATTACCCAGCGTATATGCTACTAAAACATATACGCTTTTTTAATTAAAATTTTTAATATTTATTTAATTTATACGTTTTGATAAACATTAAAAAATAAATTATACCTATAATAGATGGTACAACACTTGATACAGCCATAGAAATATATATTCCAATAAAACCAATACTAATTTCTAATATAATAGATAATATTACTTTAAAAATAATTGAATCTATAAAAGAGTTAATAAAAGCTAAGTATGATTTTTGAATTCCTATTAAAAAGCTATCAAGCATATACATAAGAGCATATGTTATACCATTAAATGAAGCACAAACTCTCAAATAAAACATAATATCATTTATTGTTTTATCATCACCATTATAAAATATAGATATAATGTTTTTAGCAAATATATGTATAAATACAACAGCTGTCATAGTAATAGAAATATTAAAACACACGGCAAATATAACAGTATTCTTTATTTTGATATAATCTCTTTCTCCCATATTTTTTGCAACCAATATACTCAAAGCTTCTCCTATAGACCATGATATCATACCAATAAAAGTATTGATTTTAAGTCCTATAGTAAAACCTGTTATTACATCATATTTATTCATCATTATATTGATAATAAAAAAAGAAATATTTATAATAAGCATTTGAAATATACATGGAAAAGATACATATACTAATTCTTTTATTATTTTTATATCTATGCTAAAAACTATATCTTTTTTTATAAAATATAATGATAATAAAAAACTTAAAAACTGAGATATAACAGTAGCAAAAGCAGCACCTTCTACTGATAATTTCAAAACATATACAAACCAAAAGTCTAATAATATATTAATGATAGAAGCAATAATTATAAAACATAATGATAGTTTTTCTTTCCCGCTTGATTTTATCACTGATGATATAGAACTGTATAAAAAAATAAAACACACACCAGAGAAAATTATTCTAATATAGTCATAAGCATAATTAAAAGAATCTTTTGGTACATTCATAAATATTAATATATGCTTAGAAAACATTATGCCTAATATTGAAATTATTATAGAAAATAGTGCTGATAAAAATAATAGAGTTGTAATACTTTGTTTATATTTTATAGTCTCATTAGCACCTTTATATTTAGAAATTATAATAGAGCCTCCTATTGATAATCCTAAAGATACAGAAGTTACAATAAACATAAGTGAAGCACTATTTCCTAATGCTACAACCCCATAATCTCCAATTATATGCGAAATAAATATTATATCTATAATGCTATATAAGTATTGTAGTATATTTGAAATAAATAGTATAAACGAAAATTTTATTAAATACATGAAACTTTCCTTGAATGAAGATTAAAAATACAATGCACACTAAATAAATTAAAAAACTATAAAGAACTATAGCATAATGTTTTTTAGTATGCCCCAAACAATAAATAGAAAATATTGCTGGAGCTTTATTCAATAACAAGTTTCATATTTAGATATTATTTCTATTTTTGTTTAATGTCAATTATATTATAATTTATATTAAAAAAATTATTAAACGCACGGTTAGCCCTGTTTTTAATATGATGAAATTTGAACTATAAATAAAACTATATTTTTTAATTTTGCTCTGCGTGCGGTGGGGTAAACACACAAGATAAAAACTATTTTATAAAATTGTAACAATATGCCAACTATAAAAGGTTTAATTTTATTTTATATGATGTAAAATATATTTATTAGTAGTTTAGAAAAAAATTAAGTAAATTTCAAAATTTATACAAATATATTAATAATTTTTTATAGTTTATATTAATATAAGGATGTAATATATATGAGAAACAATATAAATGATCTTATAGAAAAAGATGAGAATTTTGACATAAGTAGAATATCTATGTCTACTTTATATATTCAAGCTATAAATCTACTATTATATAAGAAAATAAAAGGAGATAATAAAGTGAAATCTTTTTATTTAAATAGTATTATTTTATTTTCATCAAAGAATTATAAAAAACTAATAAAATTGTGTCATAAAGTTTTATGTTTAAATAAACAAAAAAAAATTAATTTAAGTATAATAGAAGAAGAACATTTTTATGGACATATAGTTACATCATATCTATATACGGGCCAGTATAAAAAATGTATAAAATATGGGCATAGATTCCTAAGTATATTAAATAATGAAAAAAATAAAATTACTTTTTTACATGATAAAATGGCTTATTTTCAAATAGGACTATCAAATTTATATTTGAAAAATTATCATGAAAGTATAAAGTATTTTGATAAAGTTATTGAATTAATGAAATTTGATAAAGAAGTTGAAAATATGATTATAAAAAACTTTGCAATACCTAATTACAATTATGCTTATCGCTGCAAAGGTATGGCATATTTAAAAATTGGAGACTATATAAAAGCTATAGATAACTTTAATGAAGATATAAAAATTAATGGTAATAGCGGTGTTGTTTATTATTATAAAGGAATAGCTTATTTCTACATAAAAAAATATGATAAATCAATTTCAGAATACAAAAAATCTATTAAATATTATAGTAATAATTTTGATAATAAAATATTTGTTTACAATGCTTTAATCAGAACATTAATAAAATGTAATAAGTATGATGATATAATTAAATTGTATAGAAGCATATGTAAAAATATATTAAATACAAAAATTACATTAAAGTATACATTTAATTTCTTTACATTATTTACACTAATATTTGATACAATAAAGAATATATCAATGGATCAAGAAGTTATAAATAAATTAATAAATACTAATTTTGAAAATCAAAAATCATATTTGAAAAAATCAAATTTGTATAATTATACCAAAGTTAATAAAGATTCATTAAAAAATATATTAAATAGTCAATTATGGCTTAGCAATTCAAAAACTTTTAATGATCCCATTGACCCATATATAAAAAAAAATACATATAACAAATTAAATGATTATATATTAGAAAAAATAAAAGTAGCTTGTCTGACTACACATAATGATAATACTTTAATGTGGAGTCATTATGCTGATAAACATCAAGGTATTTGTGTAGAGTATGACATAAGAAAAATTATGAATAAAAAAAATATAGTAATAAAAAGAATTAATTATAGTAATAAAATGAATATTGATAATTTTTTCATTAATTATTATAAGAGTATTTTACAGAACATAAACATTGAAACAGATAATTATTCAATAAATAATATTACAGATTTATTTATAATAAAATCCAGAGAGTGGAAGTATGAAGATGAATATCGTATACTTTTTTATGATGAAGAAAATAAAAATCCAAATGGAACACTTATTAATTTACCAATAAAAAGTATTTGTTTTGGTGTACAAACATCAAAAGAAGATAAAGAGCTTGTATACAATATAGTGAATTCTATCAATGAAAAAAATAAAAATAAAAACACTAAAAAATATAAAAGAATTAAACTCTATCAGGCAGAACTTGATGACAATGAGCTTTTTAAGATTAATATTAAGCCTTATGAACATAAAAAGAATTAGTTAATAATAAATGCAGTTCTTTTGTTTCTTTTATACCAATAAAAGAAGTATGGGCGTGGGGGCTAGTCCCCACAAATAAATAAAATAATACTAATTTTATATATATTTATTTTAATAAAAAAGGCATGCATCATAAAATGCACGCCTTCAAAATAATTAGCTCTTATGTTTTTTATATATGTTATACATTAGAATAAACTGCCTCTGATGAAGCCTCTTTGTTGTTCTTTTCTTCTTCCAATGCCTTTCTTTTCATTTTCTGATAAATGTAAATATACATGATACTTGCCATTAAAACTGTAACTATATCGGCTATAGGCTGTGCCCATATAATACCTTTTATGCCGAATAATTTTGTACCTATTAATATGGTAGGTATAAATGCTATACCTTGTCTGCTTATAGAAAGTATTAGAGAAGGAATTGATTTTCCTAATGCTTGGAATGTTGACATAAATACAAATTGAAAACCTATTATAGGAGCTATTGAATAACTTGCTACCAAGAATCTCACCCCATAATCTATTACTTCTTCATTATTGATAAATACAGCTACAGCTAATCTTCCAAATATTAAAGATAAAATTAAAAGTAAAAATCCTATTATTACGCTTACAGCACAAGATATTTTAATAGCTGCATTCATTCTTTTATAATTTTTAGAAGCAAAGTTGTATCCTACAAAAGGCTGAAGTCCTTGAGAAAGTCCTATAAATACTAATACTACAAGAGTAAATATTCTTTGAGCAACTCCAAGTCCTGCTACCACATTATCACTATATCCAGCAGCTAAGTTGTTTATTAATATGTTTGAAGCACTCATAAGTATGTTATTAATGGAAACAGGTATTCCTATAGAAAATACATTGATAAGTATATCTTTATGCAAAGTAAATTCTTTAAAATGTATTGATAGGAAAGATTTTTTTCTTAGAATATGATAAATGTAGTAAAGAGTAGAACAAGCATTACCTATTATTGTAGCCAAAGCAGCACCAGCAACACCCATATTCATATAAAGAATCATTATAGGGTCTAATACTATATTAACTACTGTACCAATCATCATACCAATCATAGCCTCTTTTGAAGAACCCTCAGCCCTTACAATCTGACCCATAGCCATCTGATTAACTACAAAAGGAGCTCCAAATGCCACTATAATTAAATAATCCTTAGAAAATTGATAAGTATTGCTGCTTGCACCTGATATTTTTAATATGTCTTTCATAAATATCAAGTATACAGCCATAGAAATAAATCCTACTATAATGCTTGCATAAAAAGCAAATGCGGATATCTTTTTTACAGATTCATAATCTTTAGAACCTAATTTTCTGGATATGTAAGAACCGCCTCCTATACCAAATATATTACCGAAAGCCATAAGAAGCAAATATATAGGCATACATAATGATACAGCAGCAACCTGATTAGGGTCCCCAGTTTGTCCTACAAAGAAAGTATCTACCATATTATAAAAAACATTGACTAACATTCCTAATATTGTTGGAAGTGCTAGCGTAATTAGAGCTTTATGTACGGGATAATTTTCAAACAATTCGATTTTTTTATCTGTCATACGTCTGACCTCCTATTATTGATTGTTAAATTATAGATTATACCAAATAAAAAAATATATCAAGCGATAAAAAATGAGATTTTTTAATTTTTTTTGATATTATCATGGTATATTTATATGTAAATTTATAAAATACAAAAAATTATAAAAACTTTAATATAATTAGTATTCTATTAAATTAAAAGTTATTTTTTATATTTTTTTATAAAATTTTCAACTATATCAAACATATCTTTAGTCCAAAACTGCCAACCGCTATGCTCAGCATTTTTTACAGTACAAAATTCATAAACTCTATTTTCTTCTTTTAACTTATCAGCTAAAATTTTACTCTGGCTAAATGGAACAACACTGTCAGTATCCCCATGTGCTAAAAATATTGGCGGCAAATTATTAACTTTTGAAATCTCATAATAAGGGCTTGCCTTTTTTGCTATTTCAGGAAAATCATAAACATTTTTTCTCCCTATTAATATTCCCTCAGGGCTATCAGCATCTCCTGTAGTAGATTTTAAAGGGTCATTTCTCATTTCAAACAAATCTGTAGGAGGATAATATGCAATTATCGCATTCATATAAGGTATAGCATCATCATTATCATTTAAAGGAATTGCCATAAATAAAGCAGTATGTGCTCCTGATGAACTGCCCCAAACAAATGTATTATTAGTATCTACATTATATTTATCAGCATTATTTATCATAAAATTAAGAGCATCCCTCGCATCTTCAATTTGTGCTGGAAAAATAGCTTTATCGCTTGGTCTATATTCAACTATAGAAACAACATATCCTCTTCTAGCAAAATCTCCCATTACTACTAAATTCTGATAAACATTCTGCTTCATCCACCTTGAACCTTGTATAAATAAAACTAATGGATACTTTGAGTTTGTATCATTTCTTTTTAGTTTTGGTGTTAATATTTGAAGAGATAAATCAATTCCGTCTTTATTTGTATAAATAACATTAGGCGTATAATTAACATTAAAGATAGGATTTTTTTCTTCTAATACTATATTGCCTTCTTCATTTGTGTATATTGTAAAGTTATTCATACTATTATTTCCTTCATTTTTAGATGAATTATTACAAGAAACAAAAATTAAACAAAAAATAAAAATCATTAAAATTTTTTTCATTTCAGCTCCTTATGTATATATTTACATGTATATATTTAGATATTACTAAAAAATTTATATTATGTCAAATTTTTATTATATGTATATAATGTTTTAAGTAATATACTAAAAAAATAACTTTTTATTTAACCCTATAATTTTTATCTTTTTATTTCATTTAAAATTAAGAATTCAATTATACTCATTGATTAGTTAATAGATAAAAATGCCAACCCCAATTTTTTAAAAACTAAAAAATTACATACCGCACGCAGAATAAATTTTAAAATATAGATAAAATTATCATTTTCATTATTTTAGGTATAAAAATAAACATAACGTGCGGCAGAATAAATTTATTAATTAATATATTTAGCTAATTTATAATAAAATATAGATTTTGACAGTTTTTATATTTTTTAAAATTACACATTAATGCATTAATTTTTCAGATTAACTATATTATCTTGCAAATTATTCACAAATAAACCTATATGATAACCATCACAAACTCTATGATTAACTTGTATTGAAAGCGGCATTAATATTTTATTAGAATCATTATAATATTTTCCCATAGTAAATATCGGAGGCAAATAATCAAAACAATTATTGATGTTTAAATTAAAACCCTCAAAAGATACCCAAGGGATAGATGATATATTAAATAAATTTTTAATATTACAAGCTTTTGGAGAAAATGATATGCTTGTGCTATAAGTTTTTATATCTTCAATACAATTATTATAAAATAAATTAAAATCATCATTATACTCTGTGTATATAGATGAGAAAGTTTTAGCGTTATTATTAAATATAGTATAGCTTGGATTTACAACATCATAATAACCAAGTTTAGAATCCTCAAAAGACATCTTAAACTCTTTCATATCGTTTACAGTCTTTGATATTAAATATATCATTGTAGGATAAAACTTAAAAGAGCTATTTACTATATTTTGTACTTCCAATTTTACAGTAATACTGTAAGTACATTGGTTAATATTAGAATAATGATAATAATGCTCTTTTCTCTCCCAATTTTCAATATCAATTATATTAAACATTAATTACACATCTCTTTAATTTTTTTATAAAATTATTTTTAAACTATATCTAAAGGCATCTTTCTGTTAGGCTTAGGAAACTCTTTATTTAAAAGCTCTATATCTTCTTTATCTAATACAATATTTTGAGAATTAATATTTTCTAATATATGTTTTTCATTAGAGCTTTTCGGTATAGGCACTCTCTTATCAAAAGACATTATAAAAGCCAATGCTATTTGACTTGATGTAGCATTATGTTTTTTTGCTATATTTTTAATAACATTGTTGTTTAATATATTATTGCCTAAATTCCCAGCCTGTGCTAAAGGACAATAAGCCATTAACACTATATTTCTCTCAAGCATATAAGAAGCCAAATCAAAATCAATACCTCTTGAAGCTAAGTGATATAATACCTGATTAACAGCACATTTATCTGCGTTTTTTATACTCTCAAGCTCTTTCATATCATCAATATCAAAATTAGAGACACCCCAATCTTTTATAAGACCTTCTTTTTTAGCCTCTTCCATACATTCAACTGTCTCTCTTAAAGGAATCCTCCCCCTCCAATGAAGCAAATACATATCCAAATAATCAAGCCCCAAACGATTTAGAGATTTTTTTAAACTAATAAATAAATTATCTCTCCCCGCATTATGAGGATAAACTTTAGAAACTATAAAAAGCTCTTCTCTGTTTATGCTTGCTTTTTTTAAGGCTTCTCCAACTACTATCTCAGCTCCTCCATCTCCATACATCTCTGCAGTATCTATTAGCCTAACTCCGTTTTTTAAAGCATAATATACAGCATTAATTTCTATACTGCTTTTACTCTCGTTCTCTCCCATTTTCCAAGTGCCTATTCCAAATTTAGGCATTTTGTTTGATGATTTTAAAACATAACTCATAATAAAATCCTATATTATTTATATAAAAACCTTTTAATCTTTTTAGTAGGATTCTTTTCAAACTCTTCTTTTTGTATTTCAAAGCTTGATACTCTCGCAAAATCTGGAAGAAGTTTATTAAGATTATTTCTCACTTCCTCTAATTTTGTTTTTATATCTTCATCGTTTAAATCTTTTATTTGCTCAGCATCTAAATATACTAAACCATAAAGTTTATTTTCTCTTTGAACAATTAAAGATTCTAATATATAAGGCATACTATTTAATTTACTTTCAATCTCTTCAGGATAAATATTCTGTCCGCTTGGACCAAGAAGCATATTTTTACTTCTTCCTCTTATAAATATTCTATTTCCCTCTCCAAGTACACCCAAATCATTAGTTCTAAGCCAACCGTCACGGGATAAAACTTCTGCAGTAGCTTTAGGGTTTTTGTAGTACCCAAGCATAACATTTTCACCCTTAACCATAATGTCCCCAACTTCTTCAGGGCTGTTAGAATCAATTTTTATCTCTAATGTGTCTATTATGCATCCGCAGCTTCTTGCCACATGTTTATCCCAAGGAGAATAACTAATAAGAGGTCCGCATTCTGTCATACCATAACCAACAGTAAATTTAAAACCTATATCCATTAAAAACTTTTCAACTTCTTCGTTTAAAGCACTTCCTCCAACTATTACTACATGGAAATTGCCTCCAAATGACTGCGTAAGTTTTTCACAAATTTTATTTTTTAGTATCTTTGATATAAAAGGTAAATTTAATAGATTTTTCATAAGAGGTTTATCTATTGTAGGCTTTAATTTCTTGAAATAAATCTTTTCCAAAATTAAAGGAACCATAAGTATTAAATTTGGTTTTACCTCATCAAAAGCCTTAAGCAAAATATTAGGACTTGGTATGGCACTAAGCATATATATACAAGCCCCTTTAGAGAAAGGAAATAAAAAATCAAACAAACAGCCAAATACATGTGCTAAAGGCAAAAATGAAAGTATATGGTCATTTGATTTTATAGGCATATTCTCTATTGCAAATCTCACATTGGCAGCAAGTGAATTATGATTAAGCATAACACCTTTACTAAAACCTGTAGTACCAGAAGTGTATATTATAGTAGCTAAAGTATCATTTTCAAATATGTTTAATGAAAAAGTCTCTCTGCTGAAATTTTCTAATTGCACATCAAGAATCTCATTATACTCTTCTGTTAAATCATTTTTATGGTCAAATATAGTTAAATTATCCAAATAAAATATTCTATTTAAAAAGCTAAATTTTTCTTTGTCAATCTTTTCTATTATGTGTTTATCCATAAAAAGATATTTAGAGCCAGAATCATTTAGTATAGAAATAATATCATCTTTAGCAAAATCAACGAGTATAGGCACAACCACAGCCCCATAACTTACTATAGACAAATAAGTTAAAGCCCAATTTGCAGAATTAGCGCCGCATAATGCAATTTTATCTCCCTTATATATCTCCATTCTTTTAAATATGGTGTGCATTTTTAATATATGTTTAGCCACATCAGAATATTTTACAAAATTATCCTTACCATAATCACAAAAAGCATTAATATCCCAATTTTCTTTAATAGAGTTTAAAATATACTCAGACAATTTTTCATTAATCATAAACAAATCTCCTTAAAAAATATTAAACTATATTAGCAACATATCTGAACATAAAAACAGCATGACATATATTAGATAAAATTAAAAGAGAATAAAATAGCGGAAGAAATAAAGTATATCTTTTATTAACTTCATACATAGCAAGTCTATAAAACACCATAGCAATATTTAAAAGTAAAAAAGCAGTTAAATAAAGTATAGCCCCATACTCTCCAACCGCTAAAGCAATTTTTTGTATAGCAATAAGCCAAACCCAATTTAGAAGAAAGTAATATATAGTTTCTGTGAAACCTCTCCACCTATAGCTAAACACACTTCTTAAAGTAATTCCAAGTACGCAAAGCCCAGTAATCACTCCAAAAAAGCTCCAGCCCCAACCGTTTTGAAGCGATATTAAACAAGGCGGTATATAAACTCCCCATATCATCATAATAAAAAAAGCATGCGAAAGTATATAAAACACCTTTTTAGCCTTGTTGTTAAAAGGGAAAAAATGATATATAGAATTAATTATATAAAATATTATTAAAAAACTCGAATAAAGAGAAAAAGAAGTAGCTTCTATACCTGTCTCAGAGTTTATTAAAAGCCCTACTAAAACAGCAATAGCTGAGCTTGCACATATTATGCATATAATAGCACATATTCTTGAAACATTTTTTTTTATTAAAACACTCATAATATTCTATCTTATATTTTATTTAAATAAAGTAAATGGTAATTTTTAACTATTTGCTAAAATTGCATTATGTCATTCCAATACCTATCAAAGTATCTATGCATTCCTAATCCAGCAGAAAAATAATTATAAATTTTACTAAAATCTTTTGAAGCCTCTTTAAAAGAAGAATTATTAATATAGCCTTTCTTAGCCATATAAAGCAAACATATAGAAGGCGAACGTGACATACCAAAATTGCAATGAACCAAAACTTTTTTGTCTTTGATTTTTCTATCTATAAAATCTATAGCCCTTTTAATCATAGGAGAGGCATAATCATAAGAAAGACTCGATATATCAAGCAAGTTTAAATACAAATCATCATTGTTTTCATAAAAAGTTTTGTTTCCAACAGAACCATTAACACCTCTTACAAAACAGCTCTGACAAGCATGCACTATAGCACCCTCAAAAACGCTGCAATCATAGTCATTTCCCACATATAAATTATGACAAAGCTCAAACATAAAAATCTCCAATTGTTATACTATATTTTGTCATATAAGCTTTTTTATTCAACTTTTTCCCGCCGCAAAAAGTTGCAAAAAGTGCAATTATTAGAATTTTATATCCTAAAGATATATTATAATCACTTAGGTATATACTATACCAAAAATGAATATATGTCATTAACTTCTACTATATTGTTAACATTAACTATATCATATACATCTGTTTTTATTAGCAAAGTTTTTAAAAAAGGTATTTTTACTATATCGCTGTCTCTGTCACCTATCATAAAAGAAGAAGTTAAATCTATATTATATTTTTTGCAAGCTGTTAAATGCATAGCAGCCTCTGGTTTTCTTAGTACAGAGAGAAGTTTATATTCTTCAACGTTTCCTTTTATATGATATGGGCAGTAATAAAAATCATCTATAACAGCATCATGTTTTTTATATTCTTGATGCAAATAATTATGAACATTCCTCACATCATCATTAGTATAATAGTTGTAAGAAACTCCAGCCTGATTTGTAGTTACTATTGTAATATAATTTTTTTCGTTGGCATATTTTACTATATCTGTAAACTCTTTTTTTATTTTTACTCTCTCAACCTCTCCAATATAACCCACATCTTCCATAAGTACGCCATCTCTATCCAAAAATAAAGCCTTATTAATTTTTTTATTTGCATCTGGAATATATAAAGGTATGCCGTATAAATTATTATTATTAAATGCTTCATCTATAACCAAATTAAAACTTTCATTATACTCAAATACTTTATTATCATACACAATTAAATTTGATATAGAATATCCAGACAAAGGGTTTTGAATATTATCTTTTATTATCTTATAGTTATCGTCTATAGTATATAATTTATTTTCATTATTATTAAAATCAAATGTAAGCCCAACAACTACTGCTTTGCTATTATTTAAATTATTATAAAACGAAAGAAAAAAAGTTTTTATTCTATCATATACTATTTTATCAAAATTACTCATAGCTAATAATATATTATAGTTTAATCAATATTTCAAATTTTGACAAATGAAACAGTAAAATTTAAAAATTGGCTTTTTAAAATATTACTTTTTTTAGTATTTGTTTTAATAAAAATTGACAAGAATAAAAATAAAACTATACTATATATATAAGAAAAAATTTATTTTTTTATAAATCTAAGTAAAAAATCTATCAAAAATAACAATAGTAGGAGATTATCATGGCAACAAAAAAGATGGTTTACTTCTTTGGTAATGGTAAATCTGAAGGAGCTAAAGAGACAAAAGCTCTATTAGGCGGTAAAGGTTTAGGTCTTGCCCAAATGACAGAAAGTAAAGTACCTGTTCCAGCAGGTTTTACAATTACAACAGAAGTATGTGATTATTATTCAAAGAACAAATCATACCCTAAAGGATTAGAAAAAATAGTAGATGAGAACATCAAAAAATTAGAAAAGGCTATGGGAATGGAATTTGGTAATGCAGACAAGCCTCTCCTTGTATCTGTTCGTTCTGGTGCTGCTATATCTATGCCTGGTATGATGGATACAATACTTAATCTTGGTATAAACGAAAATGTGGTTAATGGAATTATTAAAAAAACTAATAATCCAAGATTTGCTTGGGACGCTTATAGAAGATTTATACAAATGTTCGGTGATGTAGCTATGGGTGTTGATCATGACAAATTCGAGGAAATTCTTGATGAGAGAAAAAAAGCTATAGCACCAAAAATCGGAAAAGCTGAAAAAGAAGTTAAAGATACTGATTTGGATGTTGAAGAGTTAAAAGTTGTAGTAGAAAAATATAAAGCTATGTATAAACAAGAAATGGGCGAAGCTTTCCCAGATGACCCTAAAGTACAATTATGGCATGCTATTAATGCTGTATTTAGAAGCTGGAACAACCCAAGAGCCGAAGCTTACAGGAAATTAAATGATATAAGAAATCTTTTAGGTACCGCTGTAAACGTTCAGGCTATGGTATTTGGTAATATGGGAGATACTTCTGCTACTGGTGTATGTTTCTCTCGTAACCCTGCCACTGGTGAAAACAAATTCTACGGAGAGTTTTTAATTAATGCACAAGGTGAAGACGTTGTTGCTGGTATTAGAACACCTCAAGAAATTACATTAGAAGGAAGTAAAGAATGGGCTAAAAATAATGGTATAAGTGAAGAAGATAGAAAAGCTAAATATCCTTCTCTTGAAGAGGTTATGCCTTCTGTTTATAAACAATTAGTAAGCTACAAAAACCAATTAGAAAAATATTACAGCGATATGCAGGATATGGAGTTTACAATACAAGAAGGCAAACTTTATATGCTTCAAACTCGTAATGGTAAGAGAACTGCTGCTGCTGCTGTAAGGATTGCTGTTGAGCTTGCTGAGGCTAAAATCATTTCTAAAGAAGAGGCTTTAATGAGAGTTAATCCTGCTGATTTGGATCAGTTGCTTCACCCTATGTTTGACCCTAATGCTAAAAAGACTGCTAAAGTACTTGCTAAGGGATTAAATGCTTCTCCTGGTGCTGCTGTTGGTAAGGCTGTATTTGCTGCTGAAAGGGCTGAGGCTATGAAAGAGGCTGGAGAATCTGTTGTACTTGTTCGTATAGAAACTAGCCCTGAAGACATTAAGGGAATGAATGCCGCTGAAGGTATATTAACTGCAAGAGGCGGAGCTACTTCACATGCTGCTGTTGTTGCTCGCGGTATGGGTAAATGCTGCGTTGCTGGATGTAGTGAATTAGATATTGATTACAGTCAAAAACTTATGAAAGTTAATGATACTGTAGTTCGTGAAGGCGATTATATTTCTATAGATGGTTCCACTGGTGAGGTAATGCTTGGACAGGTTACTACTAAAGAGGCAGATATGTCTGAAGACTTCAGAAAACTTATGCAGTGGGCTGATGAAATTAGATTAAAAAATAAATTTGAAGTTCATACTAATGCTGATACTCCTAATGATGCACAAATTGCTAGGAAATTCGGTGCTGAAGGTATTGGTTTGTGCCGTACTGAACACATGTTCTTCAATGCTGACAGAATTAAAAGTGTAAGACAGCTTATACTTGTTGCTGAAGAAGTTAAACAATTAAGAGAAAAATTAGAAGAAGCTAAAAAAATTGGCAAAGCTGATTTAGTTGAAGAATTAGAAAGACTTTATAAAGAACCAAGAAAACTTTATGATGATGCTTTAGATAGTTTATTCCCTATGCAAATGGAAGACTTTGTAGGTATATTTACTGCTATGGCTGGTTATCCTGTAACAGTAAGACTTCTTGACCCACCTTTGCATGAGTTTATTCCTCATGAAGATTCTCAATTACAAGAATTATCAAATGAAATGAATGTTCCTTTTGAAAAATTAAGAGCTATTAGAGATTCTCTACATGAGTTTAACCCAATGCTCGGACATAGAGGCTGTCGTCTTGGTATCACTTACCCAGAAATTTATGATATGCAAGCAAGAGCTATTATTGAAGCTGCTGTTAAAGTTAAGAAAAACGGCGTAGATGTTCACCCTGAAATAATGATTCCTCTTGTTGGTACTCTAAAAGAGCTTAAAATGATAAAAGAGAGAATTATCAAAATAGCTGATGAACTATTCTCTAAAGTGGGAGATAAAGTTGCTTATAAAGTTGGTACTATGATAGAAGTTCCAAGAGCTGCTTTGGTTGCTGATAAGATTGCCACAGAAGCTGAGTTCTTCTCATTTGGTACTAATGACTTAACTCAAATGGGCGGCGGTTTCTCAAGAGATGATGCTGGTAAGTTCTTAAAAGACTATGTTGATAAAGAAATATACGAAAAAGATCCTTTCCAATCTTTAGACCAAGAAGGTATTGGAGAATTATTAAAAATTGCTGTTACTAAAGGAAGGGCTGCTAACAAAAAACTTACTGTTGGTATATGCGGTGAGCATGGAGGTGACCCTGCTACTGTTATGTTCTGTTATGATATAGGACTTAACTATGTAAGCTGTTCTCCTTATAGAGTGCCTATTGCTAGACTTGCTGCTGCTCAAGGTATAATTAATGCTTCTGCAAAAAACAAAAAAGTAAGTGTTAAAAAAGAAGTGAAAAAAGCAGCTAAAGCTGTTAAAAAAGAGGTAAAGAAAGAGATTAAAAAAGATGCTAAAAAAGCAGCTTCTACAGTAAAAAAAGCTTCAAAAGATGTAAAAAAAGCAACTAAAGAAATGAAGAAAGTTGCTAAGGCTGTAAAAAATACTGTTAAAAAAGAAGTGAAAAAAGCAGTATCAAAAAAGACAAACTCTAAAAAATAATCTTTTATCTTTATAATTTGTAGCCTGTGTGCCTATAAGCATGCAGGCTTTTTTATTGTATACTAAAAAGTTTATCAATTTTTATTATTGTTCTTTTTCCCGCCTTCGCACCCACAGGCACTTCCTTCGGTCGCCCTGAAGGACTCCTTTCAGTAGCGGTGCGGACTTCGTCAAAGTTTTTGCCCTCGGGCACGCTTCGCGAAAGTGCAAGTACTATAGCTATTATTTTGGGAATATATATAGTTATAATACCTATATTTTGCTAAAAAATGCAGTCTTTTTGGTTCTTTTGGTCACAAAAAGAACTGGGGGCGTGTACCCCATACGGGCACGCTTCGCAGGGGGCAAAGCCGCCACAAATAAAAAATTTAAAATATATTTCATCTTAAAATTTTTCAGTGTATATTGAAACAATAATTTTCTATCAACTTTTTCCAGCCTTACGCGGTGCGGGCTTCGTCAAAGTTTTTGACATTCGGACACGCTTCGCAGGGGACAAAGCCCTGCAAATAACTAAAATAAAAAAGTTAAAAATTTTATTTACAAACGAAAAATATAAAATATAATAAAATAATGAATTATATATCAAACCTACACACACATACCACCTACTGCGATGGTAAAAACACTATAGAAGAAAATATATTATGCGCAATAGAAAAAAACTTTATAAGCTTAGGATTCTCTGGACATTCTTACTTACCGTTTGATAATGCTGCTATGTCTAAAGAAAATACAATTAAATATTTAGAAGACATAAAAAAATTTAAAAATATATATAAAGATAAAATACAAATATATTCTGGAATAGAAGCAGACTACTATTCAAACCTAAATAAAAAAACAGATAGAGAAATGATGTTAGATTATAGAATAGGTTCCGTGCATTTTATAAAAGATGATGACAATAATTATTTTTCTATAGATGCATCAAAACAACACTTTGAAAATACATTAAAACATTTTGGAAATATTAAAGAAATAATATTAAGATATTATAATAATGTAATTAATATGATAAATAATCAAAACCCAGATATTATAGGACATTTAGACTTAATTAGAAAATACAACTTTAATAAAGAATATTTTACAGAAAAAGAAGATTGGTACATAGAAAAGCTTAATGAAGTATTAGAAGTGATAAAAAAATCAAACTCTATAGTAGAAATAAATACGAGAAAAATGAATAAAGATAATTTAAACGCCCACTATCCAAACAGTGATACTATAAAAAAATTATTAAAATTAGATATACCTATTATAATAAATACAGATTCTCATTCTGCAAACGGTATAGATTATTTTTACTATGAAATGATAGAAAAATTAAAAAGTTTAGGCTATAGTAAAATAAAAATGCTTATAGATAATTCGTTTAAAGATATAAGCCTAAATTAATTAAACATATTTCTCCATTTGATTATAAATAATTTCTGCTAAACCAAATGTCTTAGTTTTAGAGAATTCTTTAGCATATTCATCATATAGCATATCTTCAAATATCTCTTCTGCCATACCTCCATCTACAAGTCCGCTTTTATTAACAGTCTTTCTCATCTCTTTAAGCATTTGATTAATCATTAAAGATTCAAAATCTTCAGAAACTTCTCTCAAACGTTTTTTTTGAAACTCTTTATCAGTAACATTTTCTTCAGAAGTATTTTCTACACTAAACTTTGTACCATAATTCTGATACTCTCTTTTAGTATTATTAAGTTTATTTAAATTAGCTGTTCCAATACTTAAATTATATTTATCAGTAATATTCATATACTAATACCTCTATAAAAAACATATACTATGTTATTACTATCGGAAAGTATAAAAATCTTATTAATACAATTTTTTATTACCAAGTTACAATATATTCTGTATAAATATAACCATTACTAATAGACTTAGAAATTTCAACTTTAGTAGAATTAGGATATTTATATCTAAATATATTATTAATTAACTCATCAAAATATATTTCCATCATAGAATCATAATTAGGGAAATAGTATAGATGATAAATAAGCTTTCGTTTCTCAGATTTTACAACTTCTATATTAATATTTTTAAATCTTTTATTACTAAATTTAATAAGCAAATCAGCTAAATTACGGCCCCTATAAAATTTTATTTTTAATTTATTTAAAACACTGCATTTTCTAAAACCATATTTAGCAACATCTCTTATACAATCTTCACTTCCATCATAAAATTCATTCATAATTATATTAATAGGCATAAAAAATGAACTAGATAATACGAATTTCTTTTTAAACTTCACTTTCTTTACATCGCTATATATAATTTTAGCATCTTCAGGCATTTTAGCAATTAAAGCTATAGTTTTTTCTTTACCAAAAGTATCTATCATGAATTTATAAAATCTTTTTACTAATGCATATTTAGCATACGCCCTTTCTCCATCATTAATACTTTTAATCTTTCCAGCAATAACCTCTTCAAAATCTTTAATTATGTATGAAGACATCTCTTTATCTAACGTATCAATAGAATCCCCAGAAATATTCGAAAGAACTTCTATCTCCTTAATCAAATTAAATACATCATTAATACGTTCACTCATATCCTGTGTTTTACTAACTATATCATCTGTATTTTTAGATACTAATTTCATAGCCTCATCATTTTTCTTAGAGAAATCTGATAAATTAACCAAATCATCTTTAGCTACAGATATTCTTCCATGTAAAGATGTATATTGTTCTTTAATATCTTTAATAGCATTAGTAAGACGTTCTATAGAAATATTCATATCTTTTGTACTTATATACTTATCATCTACAACTTTTTTTACTTTAGTCATAGTGTCTACAAAGTTATTTACTTTAGATATCATATTTTCTATAACATTCATTCTCTCTGCCATTTTCTCTATCATTAAGTTCATCTCTTTTTCTATCTCTCTAAGTATTCTATGAGCTTTCTCAGATTGAATATTTGTAGTAGTAGCCAACTTTCTTATCTCTTCAGCAACAACAGCAAAACCCTTTCCCTGTTCACCAGCATGTGCTGCTTCTATTGCTGCATTCATCGCAAGCATATTAGTCTGCTGAGAAATATCTATTGTAGAGTTAACAAACTCTGATATTCCTCTAATAGAAGAAACCAAATTTCTAGTAATATTTTCTGTTTTTAATATTTTATCTTTGCTGTCATTTGATAATGATAACATTACCTCAGATTCATCTTTAGCCTTAGCAACAGATTCTGATACCTCTTCCATATCTTTTTGTATAGATAATGTTAAAGAGTTAATTTGATTTAAACTTATAGCCTGCTCATCAATTTTTATTTGAAGGTCATTAGTCATCTGGTCTATGGATATAAGCTCAGAAAGGTTAGAAGCTATTATCTTATAAATTTCTAAATTACTGCTTTCAACCGCCTTAAACTCATTTTGCTGATAAGATATATTATTTACAATCAAGTTTACAGACTCGGTCATAGAACCAGCAACATTAGAAATATCTGAAGTTTTATTCTTTAATGATGTAATTTGTGCTTTAAATACTAATAAAGTTTTTGATACAGTAGAGAATACATGCTGAACCATATCAAAAAATATAATTATCCAATTGCTTAAATATCCCAAAGAATCTTTAGAGTTTATTTTGGTAATATTAATAAACATATTATTATTAAATACACCCTCTTCAAGTTCATGAGATATTCTATCTAAAGGTTTTAATGATATTGGTATGGTAATATTTAATATAATAATTATTACTACGATAGCAAATATCAATATAACAAAAATAGTATTGTTAGTTTGGTCTAAAACACTTGAGAAATATGAACTAGGTACAAACATAAATAAATTATATAAGCCGCTGCTGAACTGCCTAACAAATATATGATAAGGCACATCATCAATCATTACATTATTTTTTATAATTGTATTTGTAGATATATCCAAATTATTTATAGCGGCATTAAACCAGGTAAAATCATTTACATTACTCAATATATATTTTGGGTTATCATGATATACTATCTTATTATTTCTTGTATCATATATTATTGTATTAAAAGGTCCTGTTTTTACTATATTAGTTAAGACTTCATGTGCTATATCAAGTGAAACATCAGATAAAGACACCCCTATGAGTTTAGAATCATCTGTAGAATATATAGGAGAAGAAAATGATACTACTTTCTGAGGCTTATCCAAATTTTTTAAATATGGAGAAGAATAATAAACATTCTGAGGTCTTTTAGCTTCTCTATTCCAATTATTAGGGAGTGCCAAAGCATAAAACTCTTCATTTACATAATTATCCATAATAGTTCCAAATTGAGGCTCCATTGTGCCGGCATCAGGAACATCATATAGATATAAAGAGTATAAATTCCTTAAATTAGTATTTTCGGATATAACATTAGGTTCAAAATATATACCATTAGCTATAACATGATGCAAATTAAGCTGTGATTTATGAAATCTGTAAATTATATCTCTAAGACTATTTTGAGGATTTTCTACATTACCAACATCATATAACTCATAAGATACTGTAGCTATATCTGATAATGAAACTGTACCAACAGAAGTAGTAGCATATATATTATTAAATGTTGATACTATATCATAAAAATAATTTTGTGTAACTGTCATAGCATTATCATACAATGCTTTTCTATTTGTTGTGCTATTAATAAAAATAGTAGGAGATAGAGACAATGCAACTACTAATATAACAGAAAAAAGTACCTTATTTTTTAAACTCATATATAGAAACCTTATTTTTTTTACTTACAAAATTATTACTTAAATTGTCGGATATTGCAAGTATATTTTTGAGAGCCTTAAATATTTATTTTATATTAATATATATTAATATAAATATTATACCAATTTGTAAAAAACTTCTATTTTTTTACTATTCTCTTTTTAAATAAATTAAAAATAGAAATAAAATCTTCATTCTTTAAAACAACATTAACTATACTATAAATTATAACACCTATAATTATAACAACAAATACTTTTATTATAAAAATTATTCTCGTGCTATTTAAACTATCTCTCAAAATATAAAATCTAAGAGAATAAACTGCCATAGCCATAATAATACTTGAAAATAAAGTTTTAATAGTATTAATTTTACCTTTATTAAGCGAGAAAGACATATTCATTCTCTTCATAAGCAGTATATATAATATAATAAAAGAAACAATATTTGCTATTACGCTTGAAATTGAAATACCTATAATATCAAAATGAAATATATAAACACATAAATAATTGCTAATAGCATTAATAATAAAAGCAAAAAAAGCTATATATACAGGAGTTTTCATATCCTTCATAGCATAAAAAGACTGTACAACAATCCTATAACTAGCAACAAAAAAGAGTGAAATAGATAAATACCTTAAAGCATTAGACACAAGCAAAGTAGATTTTTCTGAAAAAGCACCATATTGAAAAATCATAGCAACAATTTCTTTTCCGAGTATTATAAATCCAAAAGTTGCAGGTATAGTTATTAATGCCACCAATCTCAAAGAATAAGAAAGTGTATCTTTTGCCTCATCATACTTCTCATTGACTATTAATTTGCTTAAAGTTGGAAGCATAACAGTAGCTATACTAACAGCAAAAACCCCCAAAACAAACTCATGTATTCTATTAGCAAAAGTAACAGCCGACACCCTACCCTCTCCAATAGCTCCAGCAAAAGCAGTAGATACAAGCAAATTAATCTGATAAATACTAGCTCCAAATATACCAGGGGCAAATAATTTAATCATCTTTAAAACATAACTATCTCTAAAATTAAAATTAGGCACAAAATTAAAGCCAAGTCTATTAACAAAAGGAATCTGATAAGCAAATTGCACCATTCCGCCAATAAGCACCGCTACAGCAAAAACATAAGACATATTATTAAAAACATTAGGAAGCAAAAAATAAAATATTAATGCCAAAGATATAATAACAATATTAAGAAGTATAGGACTCGCCGCAGATATAGAATAATATCCTCTCACATTCAAAACACCTTGCATCAAAGCGGCAAGTGAAATAAACAAAAGATAAGGAAACATTATTCTTGATAAATCGACAGCCAAACTATAAGCCTCATAACTTGCCGATTTATAAAGCAGCTTTACTAATAAAGGTGAAATTAATATGCCGACAAAAACTATAAATATTAATATCAATGATAATAACGTAAAAACTGCCCTAAAAAAAACTTTAGAAGCCTCTATACCTTTATTTTTTTCAAGGTCAGTAAAAACAGGTATGAAACTTGCAACCATATTGCCTTCAGCAAATAATCGCCTTAAAAGATTCGGAAGTATGAACCCTATAGCAAAAGCATCTGCTATAAATGTTGTACCGAGTAAAATAGCCTGTATCTGGTCGCGTACAAGTCCAAAAATCCTGCTTATAGTAGTTACTACAGACATCTTCAAACTTGACTTTACTATATTTTCTTTGGTATTTATTTTCTCATTTTTCTCTTGCATACAATTATCTCTTTTATCATTACTATCTATAATATAACTATTATTAATTAAAATAAGAAAAATACTGAATTTTTATTGATTAACTATTCTTTTTTATCTTCTTCTTTTTGCAAAGTTTTTTTATCTTTTTTTAAAGCTTTCTTTTCTTCTTTTAGAGCTTTTTTAGCTTCTTTAAAAGCCTGCTTCTCCTCTTTTTTTAATTCTTTAGCTCTAATTTTTTCTCGCTTAGCTTCCATCTTAGCTTCTTTTTTAGATTCTTTTAAGGATTTTTTTTCTTCTTTTTTTAATTCTTTAGCCCTAATTTTTTCTAACTTAGCTTCTCTCTTAGCTTCTTTTTTAGCATTTTTTATAATTCTTTTTTTATTTCTCTTTACAGAAACCTTTTCAAAAAATACTAATATCCAAAACTTTATATAATCAAAATATAAAAATATCCTAAAAATATTTCTTTTAAGATAAAAAGCTTCATCTTTATTTGCTTCAATTATTTTCATGCTTGGAGATTTTTTCTTTCCGCAAAAACAGTCCAAAGGTCTAGACATTGGTACACATAATTTCATACCTAATTTACCCTTGTTTTCATTAAACCAATATAAAGACTTTTTAAAAGGCATATATATAAAAAATACATCTGGATTCATTTTTTTAAACCCAATAAAAGCTTTATACAGTTCCGATTTATTTTTTGTATTTTGATAAGTTCCAAGTATACTAATATCAGGATATATTTTCTTCATTTTTTCGGTGATTGTAAAAAAATACTTCTCTTCATCACCAAATAAAAACATAGTCATTTTTTTTTGCTCTATATAAGACAATGTATCAGAAAATAAATTAAAGTCTTTAATATATTCTAATTCTTCTTTATATATAAATTTATATGCTTTAGAGATGGAAGGATGCGCAGCAATTACCAAAGAAGCATTTTCTATAATATTTTTTAATTTTTTATTAAAACGAACGCTCAATAATTGATGCACATCTAATGTTACTATAAGAACATCATTTCCATCTTTTAGTTGATCTAAAGCAGCATATAAATCATTGTTAAAGGTATCTATTCTAATACCTAACAAAGAATTTTTATTTATCATAAATTATTAAGCCCTAAAAATCATATAGCAAGAGTTCTGCATAACTCTAAATCTATAGGGTCAACTTTAGGAACTTTTTTAACAGCATCAGCTAAAGGAGTATAAGTGTACTCACCCTTCCATATACCAACAGCAACATTTCTCTTACCTTCTAATAATGCCTTAACTGCAATATAACCAAATCTTGCAGCCATAAGACGTTCACGAGAAGTAGGAGAACCGCCTCTTTGCATGTGTCCGAGTATAGTTACACGAGTATCAAAACCTGTTTTACCTTCTATCTGTTTAGCTACCTCCATAGCTCCGCCTGACTCATCACCCTCAGCAACTACTATTATAGAAGATTTTTTACCTCTCTTTTTTGCAGTTTGTAAGTTTTCTACTATTTTATCAATATCAGTAGTTGTCTCTGGAATAAGTATATCTTCAGCACCAGAAGCTATACCAACTTCCAAAGCAATATAACCAGCATGTCTTCCCATAACCTCAACTACAAAACATCTTCCATGGCTAGTAGCTGTATCTCTTAATTTATCTATAGCCTCCATTGCAACATTTACTGCTGTATCATATCCTATAGTATAATCAGTACCGAATATATCGTTATCTATAGTACCAGGTATACCAATAACAGGAAACTCTTCATGGTGATTAGCAAAATCTAATGCACCTTTATAAGTACCATCTCCACCTATAACAACTAAAGCATCTATTCCATTGTATTTCATATTATCAGCTGCTTTTTTCATACCTTCTTCTGTTTGAAACTCTGGAGATCTTGCAGAAAATAAAATTGTACCACCATGGTTAATAATGCCGCCAACAGAACCAGCATTCATTTGATAAACATTATTATACATCAAACCTTGATAACCCTCTCTTATACCAACTACCTCTAAACCATTAGCTATAGCTGTTCTAACAACGCTTCTTATAGCAGGGTTCATTCCTGAAGCATCGCCGCCGCTTGTTAATACCCCTATTTTCTTTATATCAGCCATATTGAAATAACTCCTTATAAAACATATAATATTTTTAACTATATTATTATTTATCTAATTTTTTGTTATATATATTATATATTAATAATAAAAGAATTGATACACAAAAAAAGAAAAAAATTAACATGATAAATTCACAGTACATTGAAATAATTAACATCATAGAAAATAAAAGATGGGATAAACTTAAATATCTACTAAATGATATGCACCCTATAGAAATAGTGGACATAATGCGTATATTAGAAAGCAATAAAGATAAAACTATTCTTTTTAGATTATTGTCCACAGAAAAGTCCGCTTTAGTATTTGCAGAGTTGGATGCTAATGAACAGGAAGAATTAATATCTTCTATGAATGATAAAGAAATAGAAGAATTAATGCATGAAATGAGTCCTGATGACAGAACTTCTCTTTTTGAAGAGCTCCCAGAAGAAATAAATAAAAAAATATTTTCTTTAATGGAAAAAGAAGATTTAGATATCACTAAAAAATTATTAGCATATCCAGAATATAGTGTCGGCCGTATAATGACTACAGAATATATATCTATATCTCCAAACTTCTCTGTAAGTGAAGCTTTAGAATATATTAGAAAATATGGTAAAGATTCTGAAACTTTTGAGGTTATATATATAGTTGATAATAAAAATATATTATTAGGATATATTTTATTAAAAGATTTATTATTTGCTAAAAAAACGGACATAATAGAAAACTTTATGCACACAGACATAATATATCTTTCTGCATATTCAGACCAAGAAGAGGCTGTACTTGTTGGAAGGAAATATGATTTATTATATATACCTGTAGTTGATTCAAAAAATGCTTTAATAGGGATTGTTACTATTGATGATATATTTGATGTCGCTGAAGAAGAAGAAACCGAAGACTTCCACAAATTAGGTGCTATAAGTATAGATGATGACTTTACAGGAAACATCAAACAAGCTCCAATACTAACTTTATACAAAAAAAGAATTACTTGGCTTTTTATATTAGTATTTATAAATATATTTTCTGGATATTTTATAGGTATATTTGAAGAGACTATAAGCAAATATGTTTCTTTAATATTCTTTTTACCCCTTTTAATAGATAGTGCTGGAAATGCGGGTGCTCAATCTTCAACTCTTATAATAAGAAGTTTATCACTTGGAGATGTAAAAAAAAGCGATTGGCTGTTTATGTTTTTTAAAGAGATTGCTATATCTTCTATACTTGGTATTACTATGAGTTTAGCTGTTTCACTTCTTGCTATATTTAGAGGCGGATTAATGATAGCTTTGGTGGTATCATTATCTATGATATGTGTTGTAGTGATAGGAAGTCTTATAGGATTATGTTTGCCTTTTATATTTGTAAAACTAAAAAAAGACCCTACTACAAGCAGTGTGCCTTTAGTAACTTCTATATGTGATATTACAGGTACTTCTATATATTTATTATTAGCAAGCATAATACTCACGAAAATGAATATATAAATACCATATCAAAACAATTTTAAAAATAAAAAAACGAATGTAATATTAAACTATTCCGATAATAATTAAAACTATTTTTAGGAATTTTTACTATGAAAAAATATATAGTTTTAATATTTATATTTGCTGTATGCTCCATATATGCAAACAATTATGACAGTATGATAAAATCAATGCAATTAGAAAATATAGAAGAATTATCAATATCTGACGAAAATTCAACAATTACATTCAATCAATTGGCAGAATATTATGCAAGCATAGTAACTGATAAAAATGCAACCCCTGAACAATTAGAAGCATTAGGAAATATTATAAAATTATGGACAGATACTATAAATCAAAACTTCTCTAAAGAAGAAATATTTACTAAATACAGCACAGTAACATCAACTCTATCATCTATGTCTATACTTTTAATATTAAGAATAGCAATAAAAGATAATAATATACCAACAGAAGAAATGCAAAAAAATATTTACGAATCAATTAATAATAAATTTATACCATCATTTGCGCAATTTAAAAATGACGGCTGGAAAACAGATTTTAATTTTTATGTAATAAATATGTCAGCTGCAGTTTGTAAATGGTATGAAGATAAATCTAAAAAGTTAGACTACCCCAAATTTAAAGTATGGAGAGACGGAGATTTTTAATTAATATATAAATAAAAAAATATTCATGGAGGAATAATATTTATGGAAGCACAAGTTCAAGAGAGAGAAGATGTAATGACTGTTACAGCTAAGGAAGATATTAAAACTTTAATTACAAAGTATAAAGAGCAAAATATTATAACTATCACAAGCAAAAAAATTAAAGCGTTATAAATAGGAAATAAAAGGCAATTATTAAAAATATGGTTGCCTTTTTTTAGTTAAAAACAATAAAATATAAATAATATATTAATAATTGTATTCTAAACTAATTTCAAATACATGCTCTAAAATTTCATTGCTCTTAAAAGGTGTGTAATAATTAAAAGTAAAGCTAAAATTATTATAGTTGATGAGAAACTTAGTATTTAAATCCATTTTATAATTAGGTGAATGAGAGAAATAAGTTATTATATTAAATAAATTATTAAGAAAAGATAAATAAAGCCCTATAGAATAAAATGAATGAATATCCTCATAAAAATATTCCACATAAGGACTAAGTATAAAATCATAACTATAGATAAAAGTATAATTAATTCCCAAAAGACTTTTTATATCATTAAGGCTTTTTCCAATATTATCACTGCTTAAAATATTGTAAGTAACATTTCCGTAAAATTTAAATCCTATATCAAATATATATGAAGCCTCAAAACCAAGCATTAAATTATTTTTCTTTTGTAAATCATAAGTATATTTTGTTATACCCATTAAACCTAAATGAGCAGAAGAATATTTTAAATAATACCAAGAAGTGTAATACTGAGGTTCTTTTAACAAATCCATTGATTTAGTGTCTGTAATGAATCCTATTGAGTGCGTAATATTTCCCTGATAAAAATTAAGCTCGGTATTATATAAAGCCTCATAATCATTATACAATACACTCTCCCCCACAAACATATATTGCCTATTAAAACCTTCACCAAAATGGAATTTCCTCTTTCCTATGTAAAAGGCTAAAATTTCATTTATATAATTAAACTGTATTTCATCAAAATTAAAAGAAATATAAGCATTATTATCATTTTGTTTTATAAGGTTTCCATTATCATAAATAAACTCTCTATTATCTTTGGTATATATTCTAATTGCAGGCTTAAATGAAAAATAAAGATTATTATTAAGATATTCAAAGCCTAAATAAAAATAAGTATTATTACTTAATATTGAATTGGCTATATATTCAGTTTCTTTTAAATCTATATAATTAAAACTATTCTTTATACCGAATTTAGGAGTAATATCAGCAAGTGCTATAGATGATACAGCAAATATAAAAATAATTATTTTAATATATTTCATTTTTTGTATAAAATAAAAACTATTTAAATAAACTAAAAAGCATCTTCATATTCTCACTTCTAAAATATGAGCTCGATGAACTTGAAGGCTCTATTTTTGATATATTGCATATTGTGCTTATATTTGTATTAATAATCAGATTATAAAACTCCATATCTTTAAAATAATTATCTTTTATTTTATATATACCTCTTTTTACCGGCTTTCCGCTATTATCAAAAAAATCTATACTGTAGCCACCAGCAATTTTTTTAAGTGCAGCTTTAGCATAAGGAACGCTTCTATTTTTCTTTACTAAATTTATTTCTTCACTGCTTACAATATTTTCAAGCTTATAATCATCTGTAAAATTAATAGACATCAAATCATTCATATTGGCTGCTCCTGTTACAACATAGCTTCCTGAAATTTTTAAAGGAGAAACCTGATTCTTTGCCTGCACAAAAAAACCCTGATTATTGGCTAAAAAAAGAGTATTATTATTTTTTAAATACATTAATTTATAGTCTTTTCCAACTATCATATCAAAATTATTAACAGTTTTTTTGCCGTCTTTTATATCAGTAAATGTTCCAGACATCTTGTAACTTTTACCATCTCTGTTATAAATCTTTACAAAATCATCAAATATATTCTGACTGTACAAATTAAAAGATAAAATGCTTATTATAAATAAAATTTTAATTATTTTGTTACACATATTTTATTACCTCTATTATAGGCATTCTAATAACCTTTATTATTGGATAAATACCTGCTAATATTGATACAGATAACACCCATGCAAATATTAAAACAGTATCTTTGAATGTTAGTAATAAACTTAAAGGATAACCGTCAGTAGCACCAGGAAATTTCATTATAAAGTTTGAAGCATTAAGTATAGCAGAAGCGCTGTAAGAAATAATTATTGAAATAACAGAACTTAATACTGCCATTATAATAATTTCTAAAAATAAAAGTAAGGTTACATTTTTTATATTTATTCCTAATGCACGCATAGTACCAAACTCATTTAAACGCTCTAAAAAATTTGTTGTGAGCATCTGCATAACTGAAACAAATACTAATATACTTAATATAAATAATGCTATCAAATAATTATTAGTATTCATTTCTATTACAGAAAGTAAAAATGCATTCAAATCCTTCCAATCTTTAGCTTCATAGTTTAAATTATTTTCATTAAAATATTGATTAAGATTATTTTTTATTTCAGTAGCCTTTTTATAATCTTTTAAATATACGAGTAAATTATGAGCATTACCATACTCAAGACCAAATACTTCATATACAGCATTAAGCGGACTATATATTGTAATAGCATCAGCAGAACTGTTATTTAAAGATATTGAGCCTACAGCCATTAAAGAGCCTAAACTTATCCCCTCCCCAAAATCAGTCATCAAATTTAAATAAGGCTCTTCATCATAATTAAGATTAAAAAACTCTCCCAAATCTTTACCAAGAACCATTGTATTAACATCATCATCAAATATAGGAGTTCCTGCCTTTAAAGAAACTGATGACATTATTTTTGAAGGCTTTTCATAAGCATAACCTGAAAAGAATTTACTTTTACTTTCATTGCCTACAAGCCCGCTTATATCAAGTTTTTTCTGATAATCATTAACTTCGCCTATAGTGTCAAGTTGTTTATAAATTACTTCAAAATCATTACTATTAAGCATATTAATTTTTTCGCTTTTTGTATCCCAATAAGATTTATCAGCTATTACAACAGAGCCTCCGCTTGTATTAACACTTATAATAATACCTTCTTTTGTGAAGTTATTATATCCGCTTATCATCATAAGTGAAATAAAAGATACTATAATAAGTATCATATTTAAAATTGTTCTGGTTTTATTATACCAAAGATTATCGAATGCTAATTTTATTATATTCATTTATCCGTTCCATTATGATTATTAATAATATTAATTAATTTTAAGTTTTTTAGATTTATTACTTGTGGTGGCTTTGCCCCACAGCTCTGCGTACTTCGTAACGCCCCCAGTTCTTTTGCGACCAAAGGGAGTACCTTTAGGTATGGCACAAAGAACCAAAAAGACTGCATTTTTAATACTAATAAATTATATACTAACTACATTTAATATGTAATTACTGTATATTAAGTATTACTTCGCCATCTCTCATAATATATTTTTTGTCCGCATAATCTTCTATCAATTCATCATGCGAAATAAAAAATCCTATGCCGTTTCTTTTCTTTATAGTCTCTCTTATATATTCATAAATAAATTTGCTTGTTTCTGTATCCAAATTCGCACTAATCTCATCGCCGAATATATAAGGAGCTTCACTTACCAATGCCCTTGCAATTGCAACTCTCTGTTTCTGCCCTCCTGAAAGCTGTTCCGGTTTCTTCTTTTTTAAATTGTCTATTTTTAAGTTTTCTAATATTTCATTAACTTTTTTATTTATATTAGAAGAACTCTCATTTAAAAATTTAAGAGGCAAAGCAACATTATCAAACACGCTCTGAGTTTTTAAAAGTTCAAGCGACTGCAAAATAAGTCCTATATTTGAAAGCCTAAAACTGCTTCTTTCTCTGTCGCTTAATTTTGAAACTTCATCATTATTCCAATAAACAGAACCCTCTGTAGGAATATCTATGCTTGATAATATATGAAGAAGCGTACTTTTACCAGCCCCAGAAACTCCAGCAACCCATACAATTTCACCGTCTTTTATTTCTAAACTAATATTTTTATTTGCAGCTATATTATAATCTTTAGTTTTATATATTTTTGATATATTTTCACATCTTATCATAATTAAAAATCAGCACCCTCCGCACTCAAAAATCCGTCCTTACCTTTATCATAAGAACTCTTTAATAAATATCCGTAAAAACCTTTAGGATACATTTTTAAAGCTTCGTCTAACTCTTTAAAAGCCTTGTCTGTTTCATTTACTTTCATATATGCCATAGACCTATAAATATAAGCCCTGTAAATCATATAATCTGGTAAATTAGTTGTATCATTTAATGAAGTTATCACAGAATAAAAAGCAGCATTATTATAAAAGCCTAAAGTAGCTATTTGCCACATTCCATATACTTGCTTTGCTCTTATGTTGTTTTTATCTTTTAATAATGCCAAACGAGAATAAGTATACATATCAACTATTACACTATAAGGATATTGATTATTAAAAAAAGCAAGTGAAGTAAAAGAGTTTGCAAAATTGGCATAAGAAGCATAAATATCAGAAGATCCTTTTTTGAAAACTTTATCTTTTTTAAGATTTTTATATATCTCTCCTAAAGTTTTATAGTCCTCTTCAAAAGTTCCGCTTGCAATAGACACATTAGCCCAAAGAGTGTAGCATTCTATACTTAAATGCATTTTCTCTTCTTCGCTTAAATTGCTGTTTTTAACTCTATTTAAAATATCCTTAGCTTCGCTCGTTCTTACAAGTCTTGCTCCTGAATGGTATTCATTATTTTTATTATCTATTTCTTTTAATATAGCATTAGCCTCGCTTGAAATCTCTCCGTATAATCCGCATAAAAAGAAAACGTTAATAAAAATCAAAACAATAACTCTAAACATTTTAATTTCCTTATTTTTATTTATTAAACTCAAGCAATTATATATATTAAAATTTTTAAGTTTATAAAAAGTGTTTTTTATATTTTTATTATTTGTGGGGACTAGCCCCCACACCCCCACTTCTTTTGGTGACCCAAAGAAGCAAAAGGACTGCATTTATATACAAAATATAGGCCTTATTTTATACATATTCCAAACATATAAAGCTAAAAAACTTGCACTTTTTGCAACTTTGACGAAGTCCGCACAGCGAAGGCGGGAAAAAGTTGAATAAAAAACTTCTATGACAAAATATAATTGTTTAGCCATATACTAAAAATTATATCTCATTAATTTATCAAACTTTTTCTAAATAATAAAACTATAAATACTATAGCTTTATATGATTGTAATACATACTAATATATTTAATTATATCTTAATTAAACATTCCTTTTCCTTTAGCATTCATATCGATAACATTCTTTATAAAAGCTCCCTCTGGAAATATATCTTTTGCCATCTTCATATATTTCTCATAATTAGCTTTATCATTATTCTTAAAATAAGCCTGTGAAGTCCATAAATAAACTATATGTTTTTCCCATTTCTCTTTAGCATTGCTTTCTGCTTTTTTAAATATTGGAAGCGATTTATCTATTCCGCCACCTACAAACTCAGGACTATAAGCTGTAAGTATTGCTTTACCTAATAGCGAAGGAAAATGATTAGCATTAATTTTTAAAGCATTATCATATATCTCTCCAGCCTTGCCAGAAAGTTTTACAACCTCATTAAATGAAGAATAATTAATAGCTCCGCTCATCACATCAGCAACAGAAGCCATATAATCAGCATCTTTTTCTGTTAATAATGGAGTATTCTTTTTTATATTATCATTCAATAATTTATAAGATTCCCTTTTACTTTTAGGATTCATATATATTTCCATAAGTAAAATAAGATTCTCATAGGTTTGTTTTTCTGTCTTTCCATAATTGCCGTTTTTTATTTTTTCTATAGCCTTATATAAATCACCCTCTTTATTGGTATTAGCCATATAATAAAGATTATAAAGCTCATTAAAATCTCTGCTGTACGAAAAAGCTGAAAAACTAAAAATCAAAGTTAAAAATAAAACTGTAAAAATCTTTCTCATTATAAACCCTCCTTAAAATACTATAGTGCTGATTATCAAATTCATAACCAAACTATTATTATTATCAACACCGAAAGTCAATTGTAAAGGTGTTGAGCCGTAGAGATTATAGCCTATTCCTCCTCCTACAACATATAATAAGTTGCCTTTATCAATACTGCTTTCAAAATATTTTCCGTATCCTACATTTCCAAAAGCAACTAAGTATATATCATTAAAACCAGAAGGAAGAAATCTCATAAAAAACTTATATTCAAGATGAACAAATGTAAGAAAGTCCATATTTTTAAGATGTGCTTCTAAATTACTTAAAGGCATCATCATAAGAGAGTATAAATACTTAAACCCTATAGAATATTTTTTCTCGCTATTATCAAAATAAGCACTATATCCTATATAAGGCATAATTCCAAGCTCGCCCCAATAATGAAAAAACGAATAAGGCATACTAGCTGAAACATTATAAGAATACTGCTTTTCATTAGGTATAATACTCGCACCCACTCCAGCATTAAACTTTAATTTATTAACTCCGTCATCAACAAATGTAGAACTTAAACCAATATTCTGATTAATCTTAAATATAGAACTTAATCTATAAACCTCTCTCTCAGAAGTTAATATTTTGCCTATATTCATTCCATAATAAATACTTACATTATCAAAAGAATAACCTAATTTTAATTGTCCGTAATATTCCAAATCTTTATAATTGAATGTAGCAAATGGAGGAGTTATTCCTTGTTTGTAATTCAAATCTATAAAAAATCTTCTGTATCTGTATTCCATTCCAGCATTGGCAAATATTCCAAATGATGATTCTGCACCATAGTCAAAACTTATTCCTACACGCGGAACATATACAAAATGTGAATTCTTTTTATATGCATATCCTAAATCAACAGAAAATGGAAACCCAAAATAATTATAACTATAATGAAAACCTGAGTTTACAAAATCATTCTGAGCAAAAAGGAAACTTGACAATATAAAAAATATTAATAGCAATTTCTTCATAAAACGCAACTCACATATATTCAACTATATTAATATTATAACAAAAGTATTATGTCTGTCAATATACTTTGTATAAAATATCAATATTTTTTATCTTTTATATTCAAATATGCTGCTTCTAAACAAATAATAATCTGCAATTATAGAAATAGTCCAATTTAATATACCAACAAAAGGCCACATAAACCACAAATAATTATTATATTTATATGTAATAATATTTACAATAATCATTATCACAGAATAAATTACAACAGCAATAATAGAGTTTTTTAAATTAATTTTATATATATCATAACTATACTTTCTTATTTTAGGCTTTATATTATCAGAGAAATTCCAAAAAGAATAAATCACTACATAAATAAATAATACCAAATAAAAATAAGGCATAGTAAGTTTATAACCTATTTTAGTAGTTTCATTAAAAAAAGTTAAACTATCTACAATCACACCAAAAATAAAAGCTAAAAGAGCTGTAGAAAAAGATGATATTAAAACTGTTAATATTTTTATATATAAATTATGAACAACCTTTGCATCTTTGCTTATATCTTCAAAAACTTCATCAATATCGCCAAGCTCATCTATAGATTTACTGCAAGCCTCTTCATATTTCATTCCATTTTTAACATAATGCTGAACTTTAGAATTAAGCATATCTTTTATTTCATCTAATTGCTCAAGAACTTCTTTAGTATTAGGGTATTTCTTTTTAATATTTTTATAAAACTCATTAATATTCATCATTATTTCCTATTAATATTTTTATCAGAATTTTTAAAAAATCTATAAAAGAAAAATACGGTCAAAGGCCAAGATAAAAAGTATATAATAACAAATACAAACCAAATATGATGCGGAGTAAAAAATATATTAAATATAAATACTGCTATAGATATAATTAAAAAACCTATTATGGAATATTTTAAATTTATTTTATAATCATTATAAGTATATTCTACTGTTTCATATATATTACGCATATTAATAAACTGTATAATTGTAGTTAAAAAAATAACAATAATTCCAGAAATAATAAAAAATATACTTGGAACTAATGAATTATTTACATAAGAGAAAAATGATATATTATTATTTTTTAAAGATATAAAGCATAATAATAAACTTAAAAAAGCCACAGTAAAAATATCAATAATTCCAGCAAATAAATATAATTTAGATTTATTAATAATTTTTGCATCCTTTGATAATTCCTGAAGAAGTGAATCCGCATTTCCAAAAGATTTAAGTGCCTTTTTAAAAGCCTCCTCTTCGCTTTCATTTATATATTCTTCACTTTTCATATACAAATAATTTCTAAGCTCTTCAATTTGCTCTCTAATTTTTTGAGTATTAGGGTATTTATTTTTTAATTCATTACAAAAATCATCTATCATAATATTTTATCTCTACATAAAAACATTTATTCAATATCAAGAAGTTTATCTATTATCTTTTTAGTGAATATCCATATTTCTCTCTCTTCCTGTAAAAACTTTTTGCCTTCTTCTGTAATCTTATAATATTTTCTTCTTCCTCCCTGACTCTCATCTCCCCAATAGCTTTCTATTAATTTTTTACCCTCAAGCCTTCTTATAGCACTATATAAAGTCTGCCCATTAATTTCATATTCTCCATTAGTTTTATCAGTAATTAACTTAGAGAGCTCATAACCGTAAGAATCATTATCTTTCAAAAAATGCAAAACAACAGCATCTATATGACCTCGTATGATATCACTTTCTATATACATTAATTTTTATCCCTAAACTAATTGTAATTTATTTTTTAAAGTAAAATAAATACACAATTTTGTCAATAAGACTTAAGAAATAATTTTTATTTATCAACATATCTGAAAGTGTTAACGGCAAGAATCAAAGCAATTATTAAACAAACTAAAAGAACTGCTAAACCAATAAAATACGACTGAAAATCAAAATAATAAGCTCCCCTAAAAGCATTTAAAAAATATTGAAAAATATTTAATCTGCTTAAAAGCTTCACTACACTTGGAGCATTATATAAAGAATAATATCCGTCACTCAAAAACATAGAGCCCATTAAAATAATATTATATAATATACTCGCAGTTTCATTATTTTTTACCAAACTAGAAACAAAGAAACTTATAAATATATAAAGCAAAGATGCCAATATAATTACAGGTAAAAATAAAAGCACAGAAACAAAAGAAAACTCTAATCTAAAAAACAAAGCACATACAAAAAATACAAATAAACAGCTTATAACAGATATAATCACCCAAGCACAAGAAGAACTTATAATATATTTGTGTAATGGAAGAGGTGTTACTTTAAGTAAATTATATACGCCCCTTCTTCTTTGGGTTAATACATTAAAACTTGTAGTCATAAAAGAATATGCAAGTACGCTCACACAAGTCATAGCAGTAAGTATATGAATAGTATAGCTCTCTGTATTAAATAATATTCCCAATGCTATTATTGTAACTATTGGGAAGAAGATAGACCAAAATATAAGGAAAGGGTCTCTTATAGCTTTTTTTATAGTGAGTTTAAATATAGTTTTCATAATTATTAATAATTAGATTTATGCAAAATTAAAATATTACAAATTAAATACGTGTTTTTCAACTTTTACGAAATCTACACAGCAACCAAATAGAGTACATATTGGTGCATATCCATGGGAAAAAGTTGAACAAATTTAAAAAAATTATTATACACTAATAATTAGTAATATGCAGGTAAACTTTCTCCAAACTATCAAAATTATACTTCTTCAAAAGTTCCTCTTTACTGCCGCTTTCTAATATCTCTCCTTTATATAAAAATACTATTTTACTCGCTATATCTTCTACCTCCTCCAAATCATGAGAAGTAAAAAGTATAGTCTTATTATTTTTAGCAAGTTCTAATATCATATTTTTTATATTATATCTTTCTCTCGGGTCTAAACTCGCAGTAGGTTCATCAAATATAAGTAAATCAGGGTTTTGCATAGTAGCTATCATTATAGCAAGTTTTTTCTGTTCGCCTCCTGAAAGCTTTATAGCTGGAGTTCTTGAATTAAGACTGTATTTATTAAGAATATTTTCTATTTCTTCATCGCTTATCTTAATATCATAAAGAGCTGAAAACATTAATACATTGTCTTTTACATTGTATCCTTCAAAAAAAGGTGTTGATTGCAATTGAAGACCTATATGTTTCTTATAATCTTCTATATTAATTTTTAATTCACCCTTATCAGCTTTTAATATTCCAAGTAATATATTAATTAATGTAGTTTTACCAGAACCGTTTGGACCAACAAGCGCTATTACTTCACCTTTATTTATATCTAAACTTACATCTTTGAGAATGATATTTTTATTAAATTTTTTTTCTATATTTTTAACACTTATTAATACTTCTTCCATTAATACCAACTCTTTTATATAATAAAAAACTATAATTATTAAAACAACATACATTAAAAAATGTCAATGCTGCTTATATATAAAAGCCTGCTGCATCATAACAATGCAGCAGACGTTCTAATTTATTATAAAAAATTATAATAAATTAGTTGTTAGTTGTAGTTGTTATATTAAAACAACAAGAACAACAACAAGAGCAGCAACATCCTCCAGGAGTCAATACCGCAGATTGGCTCTTTAAAGAACATGTTGTGCGTAGTTTTGAAGAATATTTAACCATATAACAACTCCTTTAGATGTATTTATATTAAACTCTTTAATAATTAAAGAGAGTAATACCACTTTAATATATTCCAATATTTTCAAACTGACCAAAGTAGTATATCGTAAAAAAAATATTGGAAAACATTGGTGCAATTAAACTATTTGTATATTCAAAAGAAATAGCATTAATAGCTGTAATAATAAAACAAGAAACTATAAAAATTAAAGCCTCCTTGAAATTATTAAGCCTTAGTATTTCTTCAAAAGAAAATAATAAAGCAACTACAAGAATTATAAAAAATAAATTAAACTCTTGAAATTGATTTTTAATAGATAAATATATTATCCCATTAAAAAATAAACATTTAATTACACTCGCTAATAATATTAAAGTCCACTTTTTATTATTTCTTGAAGAATATAATAAATTAATAGGAGCAGACGATAATATGTTGCTAAATATAACATTTCTTTTTATATTTTTGTCAAATAAACTTATAATTGCTAATATTATTTCAAAGACAGAAATAACTGCAAAAATATTAATAAAAATATAAACAATATATTTTCTTTCTTCAAAAAAATATAACAAAATATTTTGTTTTTGCAAAAAACTAAGAATAATTGCAAATATAATTATAAAAAACCAATATATATAAGTGCTTATATAAATATAAATATCATCATGAGCTTTTTTGGAATAATTCATAAAGTTAAAACATAAATTATTTATAATATTTGTATAATTTAAGAATTTCATTATACTTCCTAATATAAAGCATATTATAATATAAGGTATAAGTTTTAAAAATATCAATTTATATCCTCTCTTTTTTTGCTTAATATATATAAAATCATATTTTGGGAAAAATGAGTAATAGTAGGTATTATCACGCTAAAAGAAGAATATACAAATAACAGAGAATATATTATACCCACAATAAACTTTTGAAATACAGCATTTCTTCCAAAATATATATGATTAATAGAATACATAAAACCTGATATTATGATAACAGTAAAAATATTTAATTCTAATATATTATATAAAATATTAAAGAATACCTGTCTAAAGATAATCTCTTCGCAAATAACACCTATCAATATAATTATAATATCAAAAAAAATATTATTTTTATTTATAATTTCATGAATTGATATTTTTTTTATCCAAAATTTATATTTAATAAAATGAACAATAATAGCTTCAATTATCTCTATAGCAATGCATACAAAAGACATAATAAAAGCTAAAACAATAAAATAAATATTAACATTATAATTAATATTTCCAACATACCCTGTAAAAAATGCCATTATTACAAATAAAAAATAACTTAAAGTATTAGGCAAAATACTGCTTATTTTTCCAAGATTTAATTTAAAAAATACACCAATTAAAGAGGTAGGAAAAGAAACAGCTATTAATACAAGAATAGCACTAAGGTAATGGGTGTGGAAATTCATTGTTTGAAATTCCTCCATTTTTAATTATTCTAGGATGCCTACTATATGGGAAAGCAGGCATAGACATTTGCACAAGCTCTGGAATATAAACACGCATTACATTCAAATCTTTATCAGCTATTTCAGTTGGAGTAATATCCAAATAAACTGCATATTTTGAAATATTATAAAGACCATTAAATAAATATTCCAAATCTTTATCAGTATTTTCTTCAAGATTTTCATATTTTTTTAATTCAATTTTTTCTGTAACTTTGCTGTTTATGAATTTAAGTTTTTTCTCTTTATCATCTAAAGAAGCCCAATAATTAACATTGCTGTCAAGGTTAAGATAAGTTTTTTGATACTTAGTTTCCAAATAATCTGCAGGCATTGATAAAGGGCCATTGATATTTAATGTAAGTATAGCCAAAGCCTCCATAAAGGCTCTGTATATAACTTTTTTAGGATTAAGCCCAGAAGAAGCCCCCACCACAATATATGGACTTTTTTCGCTTTTGTTTATAAGCATCACGGTAAAAACATAGCCTAATTTTTTATCAACAGTATAATCAAACACCCTTATTTTATAATCAATATCTTTTAAAATTGTATTAATAGTCTCATTAAGAATATCATCATCAATAATAACTTCTTTAACCTTGCTTTCTGTATACCATTTTATCATACAAGCATCGCATTCTATAATTTCAGTTATAGCAGATTTTAAAGCCAATTTAATATTTTTATGGCTCGCACTTCCCTTAGAAAATCCTCCTATAAACACTTTTTCATTTTTATCTCTTCGTATTATATGCGATAAAAAGAAATTCTGTGCCGGTACATAATACTCTTTTTCCTTATCAAACAAAGAAGGAAGAAGCACCCAAGACAATATATCATCTTCTGTGATATTTTCTAACATTCCTATGCTGTTTAATTTAGTGCAATCTTCATCGCTGTATATTTTAACATATTCAAAAGGTATTACATTATTAGGATATTTTTCTTTTAATTGATTATAGGAAGCATATTTTAATTTTTCTTCAAAATACAAATTTGCTGTAAATAATGCATATCTCTCAACACCTTCGCCTAACAATCTAATAACAGCTTCATCTCTGTAAATACCATAACCAGAAAGATGATAATTAACTTCAGCATTATCTCCCAATAATATTTTATGATAATCCGGAAGCATAGAGGTACAAGTATTAATATTTTCAGCAATGACAGAATTAGCCTGCATCACAATAATAGAATCCATAATACCAGTCTGATGTCCGCAAATAGAATTGTATTTATTTAAAACATTTTTATGGCTTGGGTAATATTTAATCATAAGTCTTCCATTTCTATATAATTTATTAAAAAATAAAATATTTTCAATTATTTAATCATTTTATTATCACTTTGCTTGAAAACTTTTCTATTATTTCTTTTGAAGAAGTATACATTTCATTATATTTAGCCTTGCTTATATGCCCGCATGCCGCACAGAAAGGCACTCTTAATAAATCCTGTATTTGGATTTCTATAGAAGGTATGTAAACATTAATAACTCTTCCTGATAGTTTGCATTTTCCTATAGTGGCAAATAAAAAAGCTTCATATAACGCAAGCGAAGTAAATGTTTGCAAAATAGGAGTTATATAAGTTTTTTTATTATTTGGTTTTGAATTAATAGTTTGTTTAACAAATTTGTTATAAACTGATAAGCTTTCATTTCTTGCAATCACTCTATTTTCAAAACATTCATAGCATGCTGTTTCTTTTGCTTTTATAGTGGTGATATTCAAAAATGGCCCGTCTAATATTGATATAATCATAGGAATTGATTTTTCGAGTAAAAGCCTATTAATATTTCTAAGTAAATTTAATCTTGGCTTCTCTACACTTACAACTACACAAGATATATCATCAAACAACTTTAATAATTCTTTTTGCTTTTCAATATATTCTATAGCATCAGTAGTATCTGTGAGATTTGCCTTTTCTATTTCTTTTATGTCATCAATATCCATCATAACAATATTCATATATAAATCTTCTGACATTAACTTAGCATAATCTTTTAGCCTCTCACTATCTGTTATAAACATTACTTTATTTTTTTGAACCTTGCTTTCATCTGGTATATCATAAAAATATTCTCCTATAAGCTCATACACCATATTAAGCATAGTGTTCTCATCATACTCTAAAAACCTATTGCCTATAAGCGAAGATATAATTTCATTCAAAAAATCACTGTCTTTTTCATCAAGAGAAAATTTCTTAACTACATTATCAAAAGAAACTAATTTATCATCAAAAAGTTCTTTAGCAATAAATATTAAAGCTTTTTTTACACTCTCTCTCAAATCATTAAGCTCTAAAGAAGCCTCTTCAAAATTCCATATTCCCTTTCTAAATCTAATCTCATCATCAGAATTAAAGAATATGCTCGCATTATCATAAAGTTTAATATTTTTTTTAGCCATTTTTAATAAACCTACCATTTATTTTTTTATAATAACAATTATTTTGAAAGCAAAGTTAAATGTACAACATGATTACTCTGTCCGTCTAAATTTAATAACTCTTCAGATAAAGTTTTATTAAATCCTCCAATATCGCATGCTAAAATACCGCTCGCAGCCGCAGTAAGCTGTATATTTTGTGCAATCTCGCCTGTCTCTATTAATGCAAACTGCAAAGCCATATCCCCATATTTTCTAGTGTTTTCATATATGCTATAAACATAGTAAACAGATAAAGCCGCCTTTCTTAAATCTATCTCCCCTCCAAAAACATTATTTTTATAGTAATTTTCTAAATCATCATCATTAAATAATTTTATCTTTTCAAGCGAATGAGTAAAAGGCATATATTTGTATATACCCTTTTCAAGATTATTTATATTAAGCGCCGCAATATACAAATAAATAGGATAAAGTCCTCCGCCTGAAGGAGCGGTGCGAAGCTTAGACATATATTTATCACCAAAAGTTATAGTGCTGTATTCTTCTTTGTTAAAATTGAAATCAAAATCTCCAGAAATTCCATCTCCGTAATAAAGCAAAGTAGACAAATCGCTTAATGTTAATGGCTTACCATTAAAATCTCTCCTGCTTCTTCTTGACCTTATAACTGAACCTATAGGAGCATTAATATTTTTATATGGAGGAAGTTTTATAGCATTTCCTTTTTTATGAACCTCTTCCTCAAGTAACACTCTATTACTTAAAGCAGCATCTATTGGAAATGATGAATAACTTGTTACATTAAACATTGTTGATAAATCTATTGATGATTTCTTTGAGTTTAATAAATATTCTTCACTTATATTTCTATTTACTTCAGAGTATATTAATCCTCTATAAGAAGATTCTGAAGTTTTTATTCCTATAGTATCAGCATACATAGAAACAGGTATATTTGAAGAAAAATTTACAACACTAAAAAGCAATGGTATCTCTCTTGATTCTAATTCTTCTTTACTTATCTCTATTTTTTTAATATCTTTTTTCTTATTTTTCATAATAGACACATAACATTCCTTTTTTATAAATTATATCTCATATATAATACTAAAAAAAAGTGTTTTGTAAAATTAAAAACAAAATGTAGAAAAAAAGCTAGACTTTAATAAAAAAGCCTAGCCTTAATTAAATAACAATTATCTTTAATTATTATTTCGCGTTAATAGCATCTATTATCTCAGCACACTTCATGTACATTCTAGGAATATGGAAAGGTCCTTTATACATGTTACCTTTTAAGTCTGTAGATATTCTTCCATCTCTATGAAGATAGCCATACCATTCACCGTATTCTGTGTCGATGAATTTTTTAGTGTATTCCTTAACCATATCATGCTTCTCTAAATATTTACTATCTTTAGTAAAGTAATAACAATATAAAGCAGCAATGGCAGCTTCTGTTTGAGGCCACCAGAATTTCATGTCATGGTGATATTCGCTTTTAGGCTTTCCAAGTACGTCCATATATTGAATAATTCCGCCGTACTCTTTGTCCCAGCCCCATTCCCACATCCAGTCAAATATTTTAAGTCCTAAGGCTTTTAATTTTTCATCATGTCCTCTCTCAATAGACTCTCTTAATATAAACCAAGATGATTCTATAGCATGACCTGGGTTTAATAATCTGCCTTCAAAATGGTCTTGCAAAGTGCCGTCAGGATTGCATTGTTCTAATACTGCTTTTTTATCTTCATATAAGAATAACTGAATATTAGAAAGAAGATTATCTATGTATTTATCATAATAATCCTTATTTTCTGGGTCTGCTTTTCTTAACTCCTGAACAGTAGCAAGCATTATCATAGGAGGTCCGAAAGCTATAGTAGGCCTGTTGCCTGCATCAAATTTTGGTATTAAAAGTCCTTCTTTTTGATAGCGGTCTATATTATCAAGTATCTCTCTTGCCTTTTTAGCGTAGCTTTTATCTCCGCTTGCCCTTGAATATGCCGCCATAGCTACTAAGCAGAATGTTTCAGAATAGTAGTATCTTAATCTTTTTATGATGGGCTTACCATCTTCAGTTACTCTGAAATACATCCTCCCGTCACCTGCTTTATCAAAACAGTATTTTTCTAAGAAGTCTATACCAGATTTTGCAGCATCAAGATACTCCTCTCTTTTTTCAAAGTCAGCATAAAGAGTAGAAAGCACCCAAGCAAATCTTCCCTGAAACCATACAGATTTATCGGTTTCTATTAATGCCCCTTTTCTGTCTAATGCAGTGTAGTATCCGCCATGTTTCTTATCAAGTCCGTTTTTAAGCCAAAATGGTATAATATTATCTTTTAACATATGAAGATATTCATTTTTAACTTCGCTTAAATTACTCATAAAAAATCCTTATATCTATTTTTTTATAAATTATATGTTAATATTAACCTATCAATCTTTTAAATCAATAAAATTTTTTTCTTTTTATTAAAATATAGTATTATTTAATATAAAAATGATTATATTATTGAAGGTAATTTTATTTATGGATAGAGATGATTATAAAGAAATCCCAGAAGAAGAAATAGAAATATTAGGTAAAGACGGAATATACAGAAAATATTCAGAATATAAGCAAAAAACTGAAAAGAAAAAAATAGTATATTGGATTCCATTTATTTTAGCTTTAATATATGTATTATCCCCTATTGACATAGTACCAGATAGAATACCAATAGGCAAATTAGATGATATATTTCTGCTATCTATTACGTTTTTTTATGCTATAAAAAAATCTAATTTTGTACGAAACCAATTTTTAAATATGATTATAAAAAATATCATATTATCAACAACTATCACGCTATTTGTTTTAATGGTTATTATATATATAATAGCTTTTCTTATTTAATAGAAAATATATTTTATTATTTTTCAAAATATTATATCAATAGTTTATATAATTATGTATATATTATTATAAAAAAGTATATTTTTTTGATATATTTCTAAAAATATTCATAATAGATATTGATTAAATTATACTTAATTTATACAATATATAGTATAGGAATATACATAAATATTAAAAATCATGAGGAGGAACAGATGAATAAATGTGAAGGTATATTATCTGCTCTAATGACTCCATTTAACAAAAGTGGAAAATTAGATGAAAAAGTATTGAGAAAATACATAAGACATAATATTGACCGTATGAAAGTTAATGGCTTATATGTTGGCGGCTCTACTGGAGAAGGTTTATTAATGTCTAAAGACGAAAGAATGGCTGTATTTGAAATTACAAAAGAGGAAGTTAATGGGAAAATACCTCTAATAGCACATGTAGGTACATTAAATCTTAATGAAGCTTGTGAAATGGCACAAAAGGCAGAAGAATTAGGATATGATTTAATATCAGCTGTTACTCCATATTATTATCCATTTTCATTTAATGACATTAGCAAATATTATAATACTATTTTGAAGGAAACAAAAAAAATTCCTTTGGTAATATATTTTTTGCCAAGTCTATCAAACAACAGTATATCATTAGATGATTTCGGAAAACTTTTTGAAGATAAAAGAGTGATGGGTATCAAATACACTTCATCAGATTTATTCTTATTAGAAAGATTAATACAAAAATTCCCTGATAAAATGATGTGGGCAGGTTTTGACGAATTATTAATAGCTTATGCTTCTTATGGTTTAAGGTCAGGAATTGGTTCTACATACAACATACAAGCTCCTTTAGCAAAAAAAGTAATAGATGCTGTTGAAAATAAAGATTTATCTAAAGCTTTAAAAATACAGCATGATATGAATGATATAATCAAAACTTTATTAAGTGTAGGTATATATCCAGCACTTAAAGAATGTATTGCTTTCTATGATTCTTCAGCAGTTTCTTATTGCAGAGCACCTATGGGTTCAAAACCGCTTGGTAAATCAGAGAAAAAAGTATTAAAAGATATGTTTGATAAATATTTATCTAAACTATAATATATACTCAAGAGTGTTATTTTTAATACAATCTTATTTTAATTAATTTTTTATAAAAGGAATTTATATTATGATATTAAAGCCAATAAAAAGTGAGTTCAATCAGAATTTCCATGATACTATATGGAAAGCTAAAAATTATATTAGAGAGCATTATGAAGAATTAAAAAAATTGCCTAACGGAAAACATTTACTTGACAAAGAAATATGCGAAGGGGCTTTTATCAATGTTACAGAATATGATAACAAAGATAATCCTCCTTGGGAATCACATTTACAATATGTAGATGTTCAAATTATTTTTGAAGGCTCTGAAGATTTTATTATAGCAAACACTTCAACATTAAAACCAAAAACTTATGATGAAGCTTCAGATTATCATGACTGGGAAGGAGAAGGAACTGTTCGTTTAACTTTATCTCAAGGAGAAATGCTTATACTTCTTCCTTATGATGCTCATAGAGTAGGACTTCCGCCAAAAAGCGGTAAAAATCACGTAAAAAAAGCTATAGTTAAAGTTCCATACAAAGCTTAAAAACTATACTTTCTTAAAAATAATTAACTTTTTTATAAACAAATATTTTAATAATAGGAGAAAATTATATGGCTTGGCATTGGTTTGACTGGATAGTCATCGGACTATATTTTGTCGTAATGTTTTTTATTGGTATGTTCTTTGCTAAAAGAACAAAATCTACAGATGATTATTTCAAAGCTGGAGGAAGAGTTCCTGCTTTGGTAACAGCAATGAGTATTTACGCTACTGCTTTATCATCTATTTCGTTTATTGCTATACCTGCTTCTGTTTATAATAACAGCTGGCTGCTTGGTATGGCTCCATTGGGAATCATTTTAATGGTATTATGGGCAGCATACACTTTTGTACCTTTCTTTAGAAGAGTTAATGTTACTACTGCTTATGAATATTTAGGAAGAAGATTTGATAATTCTTTCAGACTTGTTGGTAGTTTAACATTCATACTTTTCCACGTTGTAAGAATGGCTATAGTAATTTATCTTCCTACATTAGCTATACAACAAGTTGTGCCAACATTAAACCCAGTATTAATAACTATTGTAGTATCAATATTCTGTGTTGCTTATACATCTATGGGAGGTATTGAGGCAGTATTATGGTCTGATGCTATACAAACTGTTGTACTTCTTTTGGGTGCTTTCCTAGTAATTATAGTAGGTTTTTCTTCTGCTCCTGAAGGTGTAGGACAAGGCTTTAAACTTTTAGCTGATGACGGTAAAATTATAAGCCCTGATTTCTTCTCTTTAGATTTAGCTAAATCAAGTATTTGGGTTATGATAGTTGGAGGATTCGTAAACTCTATTTATTCTTATGTAGGAAGCCAAGACATAGTTCAAAGATATGCTACAAACAAAGATGAACATGAAGCTAAAAAAAGTTTATTTATGAATGTTCCTTTACTTTGTACTAGTATTGTAATATTTATAGGTATGGGTTCTGCTTTATATATTTACTTCCATTTTAAAGCTACTTTACCAGAAAACATTAACGGTAATGCTATACTTCCATACTTTATAGTAAATGCTTTACCTGTTGGTATATCAGGACTTGTAATTGCTGCTATATTTGCTGCTGCTCAGTCTACAGTATCTTCAAGTTTGAACTCTGTTTCTACTTGTATGACTGCAGATATTTTAGAATATTTCAAATCTGGTATGGAAGATAAAAGCAAACTTAAATTTGCAAGAATTTCAAGCTGGATAGTTGGTATATTTAGTACACTACTTGCTATATACTTCATCTACAATGGTCAAGGCGATATGTTCTTATATTTCCAAGCTATTACTGGTCTTTTGGGCGGTCCTATAGCTGGAGTATTCTTAATTGGTATATTCTTTGATAAAGTAGAATCTAAAGCTGTATGGATTGGTTTTATAGTTTCTGTAATAATTGCATTCTATGTCAGCGACCCTGCTGGTATGCTTACTAAGTTTATACCTGGTTACGTTAAACCAAAAATCTTTGAGTTTATGTTATCATTTATAATTATAGGCTCTAGTGTAATAGTATCTTTTATAGCTTCTTTCTTCTTTGGAAAACCAAGCGAGGAAAAAATAAAAGGTTTAACTTACTCTACTACTATTAAAAATCAAAAATAATAGCGGTGTATTGTGGTTTATTGCAAGGAAATAAAATGAAAAAATTATGTTTGATATTATCTACTATATTTGCTGTTGGATGTTCAAATAATACTAATACTTCTTCTAATAGCAATGCAAATGTATTAGATTCTAAAACTGATAAAAAAATAGTTTGGGAGATGGGCGGACGTTTACCTGCTCAAACTGGAATGGATAAGAATATTGGTACTGCTGGTTTATTATATGGTTCTTTAGAAAACAAATATATTGTTGTTGGAGGAGGTGCTAACTTCCCTGAAGAATCTGTACTTAACGGCGGAGCTAAAAAAACTTATTCTGACATTTATATGCTTGAAGATAAAAACGGAACATTAGAAGTTGTTGAGCATATTAATTGGGAAAACGAATTAGGATATGGGGCTTCTGTAACTGTTACAAATGGGATATACTATATCGGCGGCTCTTCAAACCCTGAAGCTGATGATGATATATTATTTATCACATTAAAAAATAATAAATTAAATGTTGAAAAAATAGGTGATTTACCTTTCACATTACAAAATGGTGTTGCTGTTTATAAAGACAATAAATTATATATTATCACTGGTAAACAAGCAGGAAAAGGAAGCGACAAAGTTTATGAGTATGATTTAGCTACAAAAGAGACTAAAGAATTAGCCCCTGTACCTAATCAAGCAAGCAGAACTCAAGCTGTTGCACAATTACTAAACGGCAATATATATGTGTTTAGCGGCGGAGATGCTACTGCTTATACCGACGGTTATAAATATGATTTTGCTAACAACACTTGGGAGCAAGTTTCTGATGTAGCTCTTAACAATGAAGGAATATCTTTGCTTGGTGCTGTATCAGTTAAACTTAATGAACAAGAAATGCTTGTTATAGGCGGTTTTAACAAAGCTGTTTATGATGATGCTGTTTATAATTTAGGAAATCTTCAAGATCAAGCATTGGCTGATTTTAGAGCTGGTTATTTTGGTGCTGACCCTTATGAATTTGATTGGAACAGCAAAATATTAATTTATAACTGTGAGTCTAATACTTGGAAAGCAATAGGAGAAGTTCCTTTTGATGCTCCTTGCGGAGAGGGTTTAATATTAATAGGAAATAAAATATATTCTATTAATGGAGAAATTAAGCCGGGTGTTAGAACAGACAAAATGTATGTAGGCACTATAATGGCTAAATAAAGATAATTAATAAAATTAGTAATTTATTAAAGGGTTTTATCTATAAAAGGTAAAGCCCTTCTTTTTTTATTAATTTTATTAAAACTATTTTAAACATAATGTAGCCCAGAAAGTAGGAACATTATATTCATGAAGCAGTCCTTCTCCGTTGGTGTCTTCATAAATATCAATTAACTTAAATCCGCACTTTAACTGCCCTCTTATCTGCTCTTCTATGGTGTGAGAAAATTGAATGCCGTCATTTTTACTTAATAACTCATCTAATAATTTTTTATCTTTTAGCGGATTAAAAGGAAGTTTATATTTAATCTCTTTACTATTTTCATCAAATAAAAAATTAATTCCATTATCGAGCCCAGACATAAGCCTTCCGCCTTTTTTTAATACTCTATAACATTCACTCCATACATGAAAAACATTCTCCACATAACAATTAGAAACAGGATGAAAAATCAAATCAAAGCTCTCATCTTCAAAAGGAAATTTTTTTGTCATATCATATTTTATAGCGTTTATATTATAACCTTCTCTCTTTGACACAAATACATCATTATCTATCTGTTTTTGAGAATAATCTATTAATGTGCATTTAGCTCCCAAAGCTGCAAATATTGGCATCTGCTGTCCTCCTCCAGAGGCAAGCCCCAATACATTTTTATTTTCCAAATTTCCAAACCATTCTTTAGGAACATTTTTAGTTGGTGTTAAAAGCATATCCCAATTTCCATTTTTAGCTTCTAAAAACTTCTTATTGGTAATAGGAACACCCCATACCCAACCATCTTCAACCCATTTATCTATAGTTAAAGAATTAATTTCTGTATAATCCATGTAAAACCTTGTTATTAGATTATATTATTGTGTATTTATTGCTTTGTGAAAACTCCGCTCTTGCCGTCTGCTTGAACAGTTGCTGTAGTATTACTTGTAAACACAAGATCAACTGAGAAAGTTTTACCAGCAAATGTTGTGCTTGCAGAATAATGGTCATCGCTATGCTTTGTAATAAGGGCTGCAGAAACACTAATATTATCATATTTCAATGACCCATCAGAATTAATAATAACCGTCTTTCCTATAAGTTCACCTTCAGTACAAACCCAAGTACCTTCATAATTTTTACTTATTCCTAATATATTATCAGTTTTACAGCCTATTATAACAATACTTAAAATAATTAAAAATAATAAAACTAATTTTTTCATTTTTTACAAACTCTCCTTAATTATTATATACTAATACAATAATATATTTATAGCAATTATTTTAAATAGATTTTTTCTGATTTTTAATATATAATGTTTTCAACAATATAAGGAGCTAAGAATTATTATAAATTCTTTTTTAATTTTATTATGATAAACAAAATAAATAAAATGCCTACAGCCCTCACAGGTTTAGCACTTGGCGTAGGCGGTATATTCAACGCTTGGACTATCTTTACAGGAAAAAAATATTTTGCATACATTGGAGCTTTAATATCATCTGTATTAATACTCACAATAATTACAAAAATATTTTCATCTTTCAAAGCATTTATTAAAGATTTAGAGCATCCAGTTGCAGGAAGTACAATACCTACTTTAGATATGGCTATTATGGTAATATCAAGTTCTGTAGTACAATTTATAAGACCGCTTGGTATTGCTATGTGGCTTATAGCTATAGTGATACACACAATATTTGCAATCACTTTTATAGCTCATAGAATAAACTTAAAAGACAGACATAATATGGTGCCTAGCTGGTTTGTTCCGCCTATTGGTATAGTTGTAGCTTCTGTTAGCGGAAGTGCTATGGGTTTTCCTACTTTATCGCAGTATATAGTTTATATAGGCATGGTTATATATATAATAATGTTTCCTTTTATTTTCTATAGAATCATTTTCCATGAACCTTTAGCTGAAGATAAGTTTCCTGCTTTCGCTGTAATGGGAGCACCTGCTAATTTATGTTTATGCGGATATTTAACTGCATTTCAAACATACAACACTGCTATACTTAACTTATTTTTAGCATTAGGCTTAATTACAACATTTAAAGTTTATTTATCTTTAATAAAAGCTTTTAGAATAAAGTTTATACCGTTATTTGCAGCATACACTTTCCCTCTTGCAATAGGTGCACAGGCTCTTTTGAAATTTGCTAATTATTCAAAATCTATGGGTGGAGAATATTATTACATATGGAGATATGTTGCTATAATAGAGCTTATAATTGCTAGTTTGATGATATTATATGTATTTTTAAATATGATGTCTTTTATACATTTCAATGTTATAAAGGATAAGGAATAAAATATAATTGATAGTGTTTTGTTATAATATTTATTTTTTATAAATGTAATAATTATTTTTTACAGTAAAATTATTAAAAAACTAAATTAATAAGTATTTATATTGTTTTGGTCTAATATTACGTATGTAAAATATAATTAATATTGTTCTCTTAACTTGCACTTTTTGCAACTTTTTGCGGCGGGAAAAAGTTGAATAAAAAAACTTATTATATATTTTAAAACTTTTAAATCTATTAATTTTGGTTTTTATATTTTGGGGACTAGTCCCCAAACCCCTACTTCTTTTGGTGACCCAAAGAAGCAAAAAGACTGCATTTTTTAGTCTAAAATAAAGGTGTTATCCTATAGTTTATACATATTCATAATATATTAGCTATAGTACTTGTATTTTCGTGAAGTGTGCCCAAAGGGCAAAAACTTTTTGACGAAGTACGCACAACAGTTGGGCAAAGCCACCACAAATAAAAACTTTAAATTTTTAGTATACTAATTATTCTCTTTTAAATAATTAATAAATCTCTCAGGCAAATACACATTACTATATTCTAATGCCTTTCTAAATAAAGGAGCTATCTCTGATACTTTAAAACCCGCTATGCCGCAGCCTATCTCTGTAACAAGAAATTTTTTGTCTTTGTTTTCTATAGTAAAATCTAAAAACTCATCAACATACTTTTTTATTTCATCAATGCTCATTTTTCCGCTTCTCGTATAATCAACCGTAGGAATAGCAAAAGTTTTACCCTGAAGACCAAAAGCTTTGCCATATATAGCACCCCAATTCATAGCCATTCTTGCAGCTCCTCCTGCATGCATGCCTTCTGTGTTGCTTCCAAATACAAAAACTTCATCTTCTTCTAATTTATCAATATGTTTTGCTGATACTCTCATAAATATAAACCTTAATTAATTATAGCTTCATTAAACCTAAAATCTATTCTATAAGTTAAAGTAGCCTGGTCATGAACAGTTTTTAATATGGCAGCAAGATCAACAAATTTATTAGCAGTAACATATTTGTCTAATATCACCTGAACCTGATAGCCCCTCGGATAAAGTATCAAATCCTTTCCAAAAGCATTTATCTCTGAAATAAGATTATATATATCATAATTATTAGTTTTCAATTCATATAAAACGCTTCTTAAATATTTTGTATAATCGTTTTCTATTTTTTCGTTTGTTGAAGTGATAGTTAAACCTGTAATATAAGGTACATCATAATTATAAATAGATGAATTTCTTATAATATATCCGTCATCAGTAATTTCGTATATACCATTTTGCGACTCTGCTAAAAATAAAGTCTCTCTCTCTTTTATATTAACAATAAGTAAATCTGGAAAAGATATTTTTATGCTCTCTACTTGAAGCCTGATATTTTTTTCTATTCTCTGTTTTATTTCTTTTTTGGGTATAAAAAATAAACTTTTATTATTATAATCGCTCAAATTAGCTTCTTCTATTATAGTAATAGGTGCTATTAATTTAAGCCCTCTTATCTCAACTCTCAAAACTTTCGCTTTGTTGAAAATAAAACCAATACCAATAATAAATATTATTAACAAAAAATATAATACTATTTTCTTTATTAATTTTTTTTGCTTTTGACTTAATTTATTTTTTTGAAGCTTTTTTCTTAATTTGCTTTCATTAAAAGTTTTATTTTTCATATTTAATTTTGGGTTTTAATTTACTTCGCATCCAGCATTAAAGCCTCTTTCTGTTACCATAAGAGAAAGAGTCTCTCCATTATCTGCCAAAAGAAGCATACCATGTGAATTAACACCTCTAAACTTTTTAGGTTTTAAATTAGCAAGATAAAGTACAGTCTTTCCAACCATCTCCTCTGGCTTATAATACTCAGCAATAGAAGAAACAACAACTCTCTGCTCTCCTCCGCCTATATCAACTACAAACTTTAAAAGCTTATCTGCATTTTCAACCTTCTCAGCAACAACTATTGTAGCAGTTAATAATTCTAACTTCTCAAAATCTTCTTTTTCTATATAAGGCTTATGTTTATCTTCTTTAGGAGGATTAACTTCTTTTTTATTTTCTTCAGAAGAAACACCTATCTCTTTTTCTATATCATATCTATTAAATAAAGGCTCTCCTTTTTCTATCTTTATACCAGCCTTTAAAGACCCCCATTTCTTAGCATCTTCCAAAGGAACACTGTCGCCAAGACCTAATCTATTAAATACCTTTTTAGGAGTCTCCACAAAAAATATTTGCAAATAAGCAGTTACTATATAATATGCTTGAAAAGATATATACATAACATTAGCTAAATGGTCTCTTTTAGTTTCATCTTTAGCAAGATTCCAAGGAGCACTCTCTTCAACATATTTGTTTACCATTTTTATAACTTCCCAAATATTGAATAAAGCATCTTGAAACTTAAAAGAATCTAAAGAAGATTCCACATTAGCATCTAATGTAAGCACTGCCTTTTTTAATTCTCTCTCTCTATCAGAATAAACACTCTCAACCTCTTCTGGAAGAACACCGTCAAAATATTTTCCAAGCATTGTAGTAATTCTATGCCATAAATTACCATAATCATTAGCCAAATCGCTATTAATTCTTTTTAAGAAAAGCTCTTGTGAATAGAATCCATCGACACCAAAATTAATCTCTCTCATAAGGAAATATCTTAAAGCATCAACTCCATATTTATCTATTAAAGTATTAGGATCAACAACATTTCCCCTGCTCTTACTCATCTTCTTACCATCATCAAAAAGCACCCAGCCATGGCCAAACACCTTTTTAGGAAGAGGTACATCAAGCATTTTAAGCATTATAGGCCATATAACAGCATGGAAACGAACTATCTCTTTACCAACAAAATGAACATCGCAAGGCCAATATTTTTTATATAACTCATCTTCTTCACTATACCCTAAAGCTGTAATATAGTTTGATAGAGCATCAATCCATACATATATGCTGTGCTCATTATCTATAGGGCAAGGTATACCCCATTTTAACCCCTTACGAGTAACAGCTAAATCTTCAAGACCAGGAAGCAAAAAGTTTTTAAGCATCTCATTTTGTCTCTCTTTAGGCTCTAAAAACTCAGGGTGTTCTTTATAATAATTGATAAGCCAATCTCCAAACTCAGAAAGTTTAAGATAATAACATTCCTCTTCTTTATACTCCAATTCTTTCTCACAATCAGGGCAGTAACATTTTCCATCATCTTTTTTTACAACCTGACTCTCTGTAAAAAACGCCTCGTCGCTTACACAGTAAAGACCTTTATATGAACCTTTGTAAATATATCCTTTATCATAAAGCTGTTTGAATATATTTTGTACTCTTCTTTCATGATAATCATCTGTTGTTCTTATATAATGATTATAATCTATATGAAGTCTTTTCCATAATTTTTTTGTAGCATCTACTATATTATCAACATATTCTTTGGGAGTAGTTTTAGCTTCCTCTGCTTTTCTTTGAATCTTCTCTCCATGTTCATCAGTACCCGTTAAAAAATAAACATCATAACCCATTATTTTTTTATATCTCGCCATAGTGTCTGCCGCTATGGTACAGTAACAATGCCCTATATGTAAATAATCTGAAGGATAATATATTGGAGTTGTGATATAAAATTTTTTGTCTGTCATTTATTATTTCTCCCTAAAACTATGCTTAGACAATTATACTAAAATAAACAGTTTTTGTAAAGCCGTTTTAATATTGAATTATTTATTGATTTTTTATTTTTATGGAACTTTATAAGATAAAAAGCTATATAATTTTTTTATTAAAAAGCAATTATAAAAAATTTTTATATATCATCATTTTCTATATTATATTCATCTTCTTTATTCTCTTCTTCTTCCTCTCCACTATTTTTATTTAATTTTTCTATTCTAATCTTTGTAACAATATTTCCGCTCTTTCCAACAACAGTAAAAGAATAACCATTATATTTTATAGCCTCATTTCTCTTTGGAAGCCTTCCAAGATAAGAAAACAAAAATCCGCCTACAGTATCAGCGTCATCATCTGGTATGTCTGGAAGTATCCCATATTTATTAATCTCATCTATCCTCATCCTAGCATCAACTAAGAAACTTCCATCATCATTACTCTTAACTTCTTCATCATCTTCCTCATCAAACTCATCTCGAATATCTCCTACAATCTCCTCAAGTACATCTTCCATACTAACAATTCCAGAAAATCCGCCGTACTCATCAACTACCATAGCAATATGAATCTGCTTAGTTCTAAAATTCTTCAAAAGCTCCATAAGCGAAATAGATATCGGTACAAAAAAAGCCTTGTGTATTATCTTCTTTAAATTAAAAGTTTTTTCATCTATATCCACCAAATCCTTAACATAAAGTACACCAACTATATCATCTATCCCATCTTTATAAACAGGTATCCTTGAGTTTCTATCTCTATTAAAAGCTTTAATTACCTTCTCATAGCTTGTATCTATATGAAGCATATTTACATCAACTCTCGGTATCATTATATCTTTTACATTTTTACTTTTTAGTTCAATAGTGTTTATTACAATCTCTCTCTCTTCTTCTGTTAATAAACTTAAATTAATATAGTGGCTCTTATCATTATAATTATCTTTATTCTTTTTAACTATCTTTTTTAATATCTTCTTTATTGGCATTATAATTCCCTTTTATATGTTCAAGTATTTTTTTATATAATTCTCTCATTCTTTTATAATTTTTTTTAAGAGATTTTTCTGTATAATTATGATGTATACCCTGTAAATGAAGTATAGAATGAACTATTAATTTTATGACAGTCATCTTTATTTTATCTTCGCTATATCTGTCCAAAACCCACTCATAAGAAATAACAATATCGCCTCCGTCTTTAGCTTCCCCCATAGGAAAAGTTAATACATCTGTGGCTTTGTCTTTATTTCTAAATTGCTTGTTTAGTCCTCTTATGTAATCATCATTAGAAAAAACTAAATTTACTTCCCCATCAATATTTGCAGCTTTTACAGCATGATATAAAAAATACCTATAAATATTTAGATTAATATCATAATCAGTGTTATTAAAAACATTAACCTTTTTCATACTATTTCTTTACTTTGTCTTTATTAATAGCTTCTTTTTTAGTATTGATATTTTTAATAAATCTTTCTTTTGTTTTTGAAACTTTTTTAGTATCTGTTTTAGTATTTTTCTCAGTATTTTCTGCTTTTTCGTTTTTATTATTATTATCTTTGCCTACATCTTTTGGAAGCTCTGGATATTTTATTCTCTCATGTAATGAAATTAAAATCTTTTGTAAGCTTATTCTTTTAATAGTTTCAATATCTTGCAATGTAAGCCCGCTGTCATTTAATTCACCCTCTGTCATTTTACTTTTTACTATGCTGTCTATGAGTGATGCTAATTTTTCTTTAGTAGGACTATCTATAGTTCTGCTTGCTGCTTCTATAGAATCTAATATCATTAAAATAGCTGTAATTTTAGATTGAGGTTTGGGACCTCCATAAGTAAATAAACTTACATCTATATCAGGGTCTTCTTTTAGAGCATCTGCATAGAAATATTTTATTAAACTTGTTCCATGATGTTCTTTTATAGCAGCTATTATTTCTTTTGGAAGTCTATATTTTTTTGCTATCTCAACTCCAAAACGAACATGTGATTTTACTATTGCAGCAGATAAAGTTGGCTTTAATTTATTATGTCTGTTATCATCTCTATTTGTATTTTCTATAAAATATAACGGATTTTCTATTTTACCTATATCATGATAATATGCTGATACGCAGGCCAACCTTCCATCTTCCCCAATCTCATCGGCTATAGTTTCTACCAAATTAGCCATATTAATAGAATGGTGATAAGTACCCGGAGCATTGATTTGAAGCTGTCTTAAAAGAGGATTGTTTAAGTCTGCCAATTCCTGAAGTCTAAATATAGTAGCCGTCTCAAGTAAATACTCACAAATAGGAAGAATAATCATAACGAGTATTGCTTGTATTAAACCGCTTGCAAAAGCAAATACAAATATCATATAATTAAAATTAAAATCATCTTTAATAAATGCATTAATTAATGACACTATACTTAAAGATACCCCTATTTGAATACCTAACCATAAAACCCCATTTCTGCTATTAATCTTTTTTGTAGCAATAGAAGTTATCATAGATATTACAAATAGTGAGAAAAACTCATACACATCAGCTTGAACCATATTAGCAGCTAAAAGAGTAATACATACAGTTACAATAGCTGAAATCCCCCTTCTTGCCCCAAGCAAAGTATTAAGCATAGAAAACATTGGTATAAAAGTGTATATATAAAAAGGTATATTTATAAGTTTATCCGATACATAATTGCTTATAAAATATGCTATAGAAATAATAAGCAAATATTCAAGTGAAAATAAAATAAAATTTTTAAAATTAGTATAAAACTCTATCTTGTATTTAAAAATGATGTATCCTACAAAACTGAATAACATCAATATAAATAACCCCTGACCTATTAAATTTCTTATATTATACTCAAAAAAACTATTATTATCTAAAATATATTTTAAAAGCTTTACCTTATCCTCTGTAACCCTTTCACCCTCTTCTAATATTGGAAAACCAGCCTTTATTGTTGTATATATAGGGTCCACAGATAATTGAATCTTATTTATCTCCTCTTGAGTTTTTTCTGAATTATAAATTAAATTATCTACCAAAAAAACATTTATTATAGAAGATATTGTATTAATATGAAATACATTCAAATCATTATATCTATTTCCTAAAATAGAGCTAATTTCATTTTTTAAATTCTCTAAAAAGAATATTCTATTTTTTGCCGCTATTCTCTCTTCAACAACATAATCATTATACTTATAAATAAATATACCATTATTAAGTATCAATCTTAAAGTTTCAGGAGTTAAATTTCTTTTGGATATTATTCCAACTTCAAATAAACTCTTAAGTGTATCTATAACTTTTGACTCATATCCAATATTATCTTTATTAACAATAGCATTAGAAAAAATTGTCTTATTAATATTTAAATTATATTCGGATATTACAGCATCATATATCTCATCAAAAGAAACATTATTCGTATCAAAACTTCTAATAAAGTTAAACATATTACTAACTTTTAATAATGATTCTTTTTCTATACTCTCTGGCATTTCAAATATAGGCCTTACATTAGCCTGTAAATATGTTATTAATCTTTGAGTTTCTTCTACATTTTTATATTTTATATTACTTTTAGCAATCAAAGGCTCTTTTACTGTTTCGCCTATAGACGGTATTGTAATTTTTTGCACATAAGTTGGAAATACTAAAACTAATGTTATTATATACAAAATTACTGCTATTAACAATTGAAATATTCTCTCCATATTGAGAGTTTTATTGATTATAGATTTAATAATTTTTTTATTCGTGTTCATAATAAATTTTATCCAATAGTCTTACTCTTTTATATTATCAGCATTATCATAAGCTTCTAATATTTTGGTAACTAACCTATGCCTTATCACATCTTTTTTATCAAAATGATGAAAAGCTATTCCTTCTATATTGTTTAATATTTTAATAGAATGCTCCAGTCCAGATTTTACATTTTTTGGCAAATCGCTTTGAGTAATATCTCCTGTAATAACAGCCTTAGACTTCTCTCCTATTCTGCTTAAAAACATCTTCATCTGAGCAACTGTAGTGTTTTGTGCCTCATCAAGTATTATAAAAGCCCTGCTTAAAGTTCTTCCCCTCATATAAGCTAAAGGAGCTACTTCTATTTTATTCTCTTCTGTATATCTTAATATTATATCACTAGACAAAAGACTATACAAGGCATCATATACAGGTCTCATATACGGTGAAATCTTTTCTTTGAAATCTCCAGGCAAATATCCCAAACTCTCACCCGCCTCAACAACAGGTCTTGTTATTATCATACGCTCAATCTTATTTTCTGCAAGCAAACTTATACCATAAGCAACAGATAGAAATGTTTTTCCAGTACCTGCCGCACCCGTAGAAAATACTATATCATTAAAAATCATCTTCTCTAAATATTCACCCTGAGATATAGTTTTCATTTCTATGTTTCTTCCAAGATACGGAAGCTTTATACGCATATTAATTAAAGAACTCTCACGCTCTTTAAATACATTATCAGATATATTAATAACCTTTTCTAAAGAAATTTCGGTATTAGAAATATACATGTCTTTAAGTATATATATCACTTTTAGAGTATCTTCTATATTTGAATAATTACCCTCTATAGTTAATTCATTTCCTTTTGGATATATTGAAACATTAAATTTATTCTCTAAAGCTTGAAGATTTTTATCCTCTGCACCGCAAATGGAAATATACGCATCATAATCTTTAAACTTTACTTTATTGTCTAATCTCTTTTTATTTATTTTTTTATCCTTTAATTTTTATTGTATTATAATATAGTACAAAAAAATTGATTATTGTCAATATTACATATATTAAAATTTCATACAAGTAGAAAACATATCGTATTAAATCTCTATTAATTTTTTCAACTATATCATAGCAGCATTATATATAATAGTAGAATCTTAATTTGAAGCCTAATATATTTTTTATCTAATTTTACAAAAATTATTATATTCTCTTAATTTTAGTTTGGATTTATATAAAATTAGTTATTTATTATAAAAATCATAAAATTATTTTTAGTTTTAACTTTAATAATAATTAATAATACTTTTTTATAATTCGTATTATAATTTTGTTTAAAACATTTATTTATAATAATTAAGATTATAAAAATTTATGATTTTTTAGACCAAAAAATAATATAATATACATCTTGTTCAAACAAAAAAAAATTAACTATTTTTAATTATTGATTTTTATACCTATATATAATATAATTATTATGTTTATTCAAACTAAAAGAAATATAACTTATTTTTAATAATCAAATAAATAATTTTTTAAGAGGAACTAATATGCGTTTTAAAAGTGCCTATAATGGAATATTAACAAAAGACGATATCGGCAAAGAAGTAAAATTAGCCGGTTGGGTGTTAAGAAGAAGAGATCATGGCGGAGTAATATTCGTAGATTTAAGAGACAGAACAGGTTTTGTACAAATTGTATTCAATCCTGAAATCAGCAAAGAAGCACATAATGACGCTCAAGATTTGAGAAGCGAATATGTTATTAGTGTTGAAGGTAAAATAAGAGCAAGAAGTCCTGAAATGGTTAACCCTAAAATTCCTACTGGTGAAATTGAGGTTATGGTTGAAAAAATGGAGCTTCTTAATACTTCTGAAACTCCTCCTTTCTTACTTGAAGATGATATTGATACTGGCGAAGATATAAGATTAAAATACAGATACTTAGATTTAAGAAGAAATAAAGTATTTAATAACTTATATAAAAGATTCCAAATCACTAATGCTTTCAGAAAACATTTAGCTGATAATGGTTTTATAGATGTTGAAACTCCTATATTAAATAAAAGTACTCCTGAAGGTGCAAGAGACTTCTTAGTTCCTTCAAGATTAAATGCTGGAGATTTCTATGCATTGCCTCAATCTCCTCAAATATTCAAACAAATACTTATGATAGGCGGTTTTGAAAGATACTATCAAGTAGCTAAATGTTTCCGCGATGAGGACTTAAGAGCTGACAGACAGCCTGAATTTACTCAAGTTGATATTGAAACTTCTTTCCTTAATACTGATGAATTCTTATCTATTATGGAAAGTATTACTGCTAATATAGTTAAAGATGTTTACGGAATAGATATCCCTACTCCATTCCCTAGATTAAATTATTATGATGCTATGGAAATGTACGGAAGCGATAAGCCTGATACGAGATTTGAATTAAAACTTATCAATGTTGAAGATGCTGTTAGAGGCTGTGATTTTGCAGTATTCAAAAATGCTTTAGATAATAAATTTATAATAAGATGTTTGAATGCTAAAGGCGGGGTTGATAAATTAAGCAGAAAAGATATTGACGACTTTACTAAATATGTTGGTATATTTGGTGCTAAAGGTCTTGCTTGGATGAGAGTTACTGAAAACGGACTTGAGTCTAACATCGTTAAATTCTTCTCTGAAGAAAATCAAAAGAAAATTTTAGAAGTTACAAAATCAGAAAAAGGCGACTTATTATTTTTTGTTGCTGACACTCCAAAAGTTACATTCGATGCTTTAGGTAATTTAAGATTAAGAGTTGCTGAGAAATTAAATTTAATAGATAAAGACAAATTAAACTTCTTATGGGTAGTAGAGTTTCCATTATTTGAATATGATCACAAAGAAAAGAGAATATCCGCTACTCACCACCCATTCACTGCCCCAGTACCTGAAGATGTTGCTATACTTGAAAGCGAGCCTCTAAAAGTGAGAAGCGATACTTATGACTTAGTATTAAACGGCAATGAAATAGGCGGCGGTGGTCAGCGTATTTATGATAGTAAGATACAAGCTACTATATTCAAACTTTTAGGCATAGATGAAGAGAAAGCTAAAATAAGATTCGGATTCTTACTTGATGCTTTAAAATATGGTGCTCCTCCTATGTGCGGTATGGCTTTTGGTATAGACAGAGTTATAATGTTATTACAAAAACAAGACAGCATAAGAGAAGTTATAGCATTCCCTAAAACTCAGAAGGGACAATGTTTGATGAGCAGCTGTCCTTCTACTGTTGATGCCGACCAATTAGAAGAGCTTCATTTGAAAGTTGAAGAATAATTTATAAATAAGTTATAAATATAAAGCCTCTTAAAGTTATAAGGGGCTTTTATTTTTTTAAATTTGTTCTAATTCCCCACCCTTTATGCTTTTTTATTTTATCTGTTATTTCTATTTTTTATTTCTTTATTGTTGTATTAGAATTTATAGCACCCACCCAAGCAGATTTTTAATTTAAAAATTTCATAACGCACGCTGAGCCAAATAAAAAATATAGTGAAATTAAAAATGCAACTCTTTTTATATTAAAAAATCTGCTCACCGTGCGGTAAACTAATTTAAAAATCTAATTAATACTTGGGCGGGGGTGCTTTTATTATTTGAGTTTGAAATATAAATGAAGTTATAATTTTAAATATACAATAAAGAATAAAGGGCGGGGATTCTGAATAAATTGTTCATTTTTATTTAATATACATTTAATTGTATAAAAATATTTAAAATAAAATATAGCCAAAAAAGATATATAAAAACAAATAGGAATATAATATTTTATTATTATATTCTTATTTGTATATACGTATAAAGATTTTATAAATTAATGCTTATAAATCTGCAGGCTCTCTCTGCAGCATCTTCTATTAGTGCTTTAGAATTTTTTATAGCTTCCTCAAGAGGCATAGCTCTTTTTAAAGCAGGCATAATAGATACAATTCCCATATCATAAACTGCCTCAGCTCCATCTCTTATATCACCTACTATAGCAATTACAGGAGTATTAGAAGCTCTTCTTGCAACACCTACAGGCACTTTACCTTTTTTTGTCTGACCGTCAATAGCACCTTCACCAGTTATAATAAGAGAAGCATCTTTTATTTGTTCCTCAAAATCTATAATATCAAGCACAGCATCAATACCGCTTTTTAATTGAGCATTACAAAAGGCAACAAGACCGCCTCCAAGCCCTCCAGCAGCACCTGATCCTTCTATATAGTCTATTTCTTTATTAAATTTTTCTTTAACAATTCTTGCTATATTTTTAAGTCCGTCATCAAGTATCTGAAAGCTTTCTTCTGTAACACCTTTTTGTTTTCCGTATATAGCAGTAGCTCCATTTTCACCATATAGTGGGTTTTTCACATCACAAGCAACCTTTATTTTTATATCAAATATTCTTTTATCTACATTGCTGTCATCTATGTAAGCAACCTTTATCATATTTTCAGCAATAGCATTGAGTTCATTATTATCTTTATCTAAAAATCTATATCCTAAAGCACTAGCCATTCCAATACCGCAATCATTAGTAGCACTTCCGCCTATACCTATTAATATTTCTTTTATATTACTATTTAAAGCATCTTTTATAAGCTCTCCAGTTCCATAAGTTGAATATTTCAAAGGATTTCTTTCATTGTCATCAACTAAAGTAATTCCTGACGCTTCAGCCATTTCTATAACAGCCTTATCTTTACTAATAATACCATATTTCGCTTCTATAGTTTCACCTAATGGATTTTTTACATATACCTTTTTTATATTTCCGCCTGCTGCATAAATTATAGAATCAACTGTTCCCTCTCCGCCATCAGCAACCGGTATTTTTTTTATAATAGCATTTTTAAATACTTTTAATACGCCTCTTTCTATGCAGCTGCAAACTTCCATACTGCTAGCACTTCCTTTGAATGAATCTGGTATTATTATTATCTTTTTCATTAGATTTCCTCTTAATTATTATGAAGTATTATATACTATAATGTGTTTTTATAAAATTAAAAATAAATAGAAATTGATTATATATAAGAAAATGAAAAGAATTTTAACATTCCTTTCATTTTCTATCGTACATAAATTATTATGTAATAGGAGCAGGATTAAATATACACATATCATTATAAAGATGATATTGCTCTGTAAATGTTTTTTTTATTCCGCTTGCCACATCTAATATTTCATTAAACAGCCTTTCTCCAACCTCTTTTATATCAGCCTCTCCTGTAACAATATCTCCAGCACTAAAATCTATTAAATCACTCCACATGTCTTTCAAATCATTTCTTGATGATACTTTTATAACAGGAGCAGCAGCTAATCCATAAGGCGTACCTCTTCCTGTCATAAATACCTGCAAAGTAATCCCAGAAGCTAACTGAGAAGGTCCGCATACTATATCACTAGAAGGAGTAGCAGCGTATATCAAGCCATGTTTAGTAGGGATTTCACCAGGAGAAAGTACTTCTACTATAGGAGCTGTTCCAGATTTTGCAATAGACCCTATAGCTTTTTCAACTATATTAGCAAGTCCTCCTTTTTTATTTCCAGGAGTAGGGTTAGCACTTCTATCAGCCTCTCCTACAGCTAAATAATCATCATACCATTTCATTTCTGAAGCGAGCTTTTTTCCTACTGTATCATCTTTGCATCTTGCCGCTAATATATGCACACCATCTCTTGCTTCCGTAACTTCAGAAAACATGACTGTAGCTCCAGCTGATACAAGCATATCTGAAGCATAACCTGCTGCAGGATTAGCACTAATACCAGAAAAAGCATCACTGCCCCCGCACTGCATACCTATACAAAGTTTAGATAAAGGCAAAGTTGTTCTTTTTCTTTGATTTAATTTTTCAAGTTTCTTCTCTGCCATTTCCATGAGAGAATTCATTATATTATGAAAACCTTTCTTTTCCTGTAATATAATAACATTATCCTCATTAATTAAATTTTCATCTAAAATCATATCTACAGTAAGCTTTTCACATCCAAGCCCTACCACCATAACCTCAGAACCGAAATTAGGATTTTTTACTAAATTCCTTAAAGATCTTATAGGAATATCAGCATTTTTAGCATTTATTGCAACCCCGCATCCATAAGCATGATTAATAGCAATTATATCATCTACATTTTTATATTTTGGAAGCAGTTTTTCCTTCATCTCTTTTACAGCCACATTTAAAACTCCAGCAACACATTGTACAGTTGTGCTTATAGCAAGTATATTTCTTGTACCTGCAAATTTACTTCCCGGATTATCATAGCCTTCAAATGTAGTTCTTAAAGGTTTAGGAAGATTAGATACAATATTTTCAGCAAACACTAAATCTTCTAATTTAGGAGCTAAAGGAAGTCTTAATATATGCTCATTCACCCAATCGCCTTTTTTTATATCCTGCAAAGCAAAACCAATGCAAATACCATACCTAATAATAGCCTCATCTTTTTTTATATCTTTTAAAGCTATCTTATGTGATTGAGGTATATTAGAATTAACTTTAAAACCCTCATCGATATATTCGCCTTCCTTTAAATCCTTTATTGCTACAACTACATTATCATTTTCATTAATTTTTATAAAAGATTTTTTCATTATAATCCTCTTTTTACAAATCAATTTAATAATAATTTATTTGATTAATCCTGCTTCTCTTAGTACAGCTCTCAATTTTTCTATTTCATCATCTTTAAGTTTCTGTATAGGGTCCAAACATTTTCCTACATTAATTCCCTGCTGAACTAATCCTTCTTTAATAACTGCTGGGAAAGTTCCCATATTACTTATTATTCTAATAGGAGCAAGTGCAAATTGAGCATCTAATGAGCCTTTTAAATCTCCTGCCATAAATTTCTCATATATATCAACAGTTAATCTAGGAGCAACATTAGCACATGATGCTATAGCACCTTTAGCACCGCAGCATAAACCAGCATATATTAAAGTATCTCTTCCTAAAAGAACATTAAAATTTTCATTATCTCTAGTTAAACGAATATATTCTGTTGTATTAGTCATATCTCCAGTGCTGTCTTTTACACCAACTATATTATCTATCTTAGCAAGCTTAGCTACTGTACTAGGCTCTATAGTAACATTAGTCTTGGGTTTATTATTATACAATACTATAGGCAATGATGAATGAGAAGCTATAGTTTTATAATGCTGATATAATTCATCTTGTGTTTGAGATATAAACATAGGTGTCAATACAGAAATGGCATCCATTCCTACATCTTCACATATTTTTAATAATCTTAAAGCACCTTTTGTTGATATGCTATTAACTCCCCCGTAAACAGGTACTCTTCCAGCTGCCGCTTTTTTTACAGTTTCTAATACTTTTCTGTATTCCTCTTCATCAACAGCATAAAATTCTCCTGTTGTTCCCATAGGAAACAAACCATGAACTCCCTCTTCTATTAAATGAATAGATAACTCTTCTAAAACTTTATAGTTAATATTTCCATTATCATCTATAGGTGTTACTATAGGCGGAATAATTCCTTTTGGTTGAAAACTCATAATTATATCCTTTCTAATAGGTTATTTTTATATAATAAATTATTCTTATCTAATAAATATTTGCATAACAAATAATACTGCTAAAGCTAAAAGCGACATTATCATAGATACAGTAAATTTACACATAACCTGATCTTTTAATTCGCTTACACCAAACATACCATTAAATACCCAGAATCCGCTATCATTGAAATATGAAAACGATATAGCACCAGCACAGCAAGCCTGAGCCAACAATATAGGAGAAGTTCCTAAATCACCCATCAAAGGTGCTGTTAAAGTAGCAGCAGTAGTTATTGCAACAGTAGCAGAACCTAAAGCTATTCTCATTAAAGCAGCTATAACAAAAGGTATAAGCAAAGCAGGTATAGGCAAATTAACAACTACATCACCTAAAACATCCCCAAGTCCGCTTACTTTAATTACATTTCCTAAACATCCGCCTGCTCCTGTAATAAGCATTATCATACCTGTTGATTTTACAGAATCTTCCAAAACTTTTAACACATCTTTTTTACTGTCTTTAAAAGCAAGTCCGTAAATAGCAATAAGTGTTCCTATCATCAAAGCAACAACAGGGCTTCCTAAAAAATCTATTATACTATTTAAAACTCCAAGTTTTGCATTTGATACATCTAATATAGTTTTAGCAAAAATCAATATCAAAGGAACTACTATAGGAGCTAATGACATAACAAATGAAGGAAGTTCTTTAGAGCCCATTAATTTTTCAAGTTCTGACATAGAACGTATATATTCTGCTTTAAATTCTTTTTTATCAAATCCACCTTGCTCATTTGGTATTTGATATATTTTTGTTCCAAGCCATTTTGTATAAAATATCGCAGCTATTAAAGGAATAATAGATACTGCAATTCCTGTAAGTATCATGGCTCCCATATCTACATTAAGAAGACCTGCAGCAGTTAAAGGTCCTGGTGTAGGCGGTACCAATGAGTGAGAAAGCTGTAATCCTGCAGCCAAAGCAAGTGCCAAACCTACAACAGACTTTCCTGTAACTTGAGACATACCTTTCAATAATGGAGCAAAAATTAAAAGTGCTGAATCTGCAAATACAGGTATAGATACTATTAAACCTGTAATACCTAAAGCCCATTCTTCTTTTTTCTTACCAATAAATTTTATAAATGTAAATGCCAGCCTTTCAGCTCCGCCTGATTTCTCTAATACCCCGCCCATCATAACACCTAATCCTATAATAATACCTGTGCTTGATAAAGTGTTGCCAAAACCAGACTGTATTGCTGTTATTAAGCCTGTTATTTTTTTGCCGTCTGCATTTGTTATATCAGTTATCGGCATGCCGCCTATAATACCAGTTATCATGGCAGCTATTAATAGGGCTATAAATGTATGTATTTTTGTAAACATTACCAAAAATATCATTATGCCTACACCTAAAATAAGCCCTAATATCATTCTTGTTGCTTCATCCATACTTATACCTCTTTGATTTTAATATATATTTTTTTATTATTTATTACCTTACTAGACAAGGTTTCTTAGGATTGAATTTCCAATTAGGAATTAAATACTGCATTCCTATAGAATCGTCCCTAGCACCCAAACATTTTTCCTTATATAATTTGTTAGCTTTTAATATTTGATCCATATCAGGTTCTATACCCAAACCAGGTTTTTTAGGTATATTTACATATCCATTTTCTATTTTTAAAGGTTCTTTTGTTAATCTCTCTATGCCTTCCTGCCATATCCAGTGAGTATCTATAGCATTAATATTACCAGGTACAGCAGCAGCAGTATGAGAAAACATAGCTAAAGAAATGTCGAAATGGTTGTTAGAGTGAGAGCCCCAAGTTAAACCAAAGTCATTACAAAGCTGTCCTACTCTTACAGAACCTGACATAGTCCAGAAATGAGGATCAGCCAAAGGAATATCTACTGATTGCAATATTATAGAATGGCTCATTTCTCTCCAATCTGTTGCTATCATATTAGTAGCGGTAGGAAGTCCTGTAGCTTTTCTAAATTCGGCCATTATTTCTCTTGCTGAAAATACACCCTCAGCACCGCATGGGTCTTCACAATATGTTAATATTCCATGCATATCTTTACATATTTCTATAGCCTCTTTTAAAAGCCATCCGCCATTAGGGTCTAATGTAATTCTTGCCTCAGGATATGCTTTTTTCAAAGCTTTTATAGCTTTTATTTCTTCTTTACCTTCTAAAACTCCGCCTTTTAATTTGAAATCATTAAAGCCATACAATTCTTTTGATGCTTTAGCAAGTTCAACTATAGCTTCTGGAGTGAGAGCTTCTTCATGTCTTATTTTGTACCATTTGTTAGGTGCATTATCATCATGATAATATTCTAAATCTGTTTTGTTTCTATCACCTACATAAAACAAATATCCTAACATTAATACTTTATCTCTTAATTGTCCGTTTCCTAAAAGAGATGCAACAGATACTCCTAATGTTTGACCCAATAAATCTAATAAAGGAGCTTCAACTGCTGTCATAACATGTACGCCGGTTCTTAAATCAAATGTTTGAGAGCCTCTTACGTCGTTTTCATCTTTTAAAGAATTTTGTATTTTTATAAGAGTATTTTTATATTCACCTATGCGGCTTCCTTCAACTATTGATTTTACACTTTCAAGACCTTTAGTAATTTTTTCGCCGCCTGGAACCTCTCCTACTCCTATTTTTCCTTCACTGTCTTTTAATATAACTACATTCCTTGTAAAGTATGGAGCATGAGCACCGCTTAAATTTAAAAGCATGCTGTCTTTACCAGCTACTGGATATATTTCCATTTTTTCAATTTTTATATCAATACTCATAATATTTTATCCCCGTATTATTTTTTTAAAGAAACATTTGTGATTTTCTCATAATATTTTAATATAGCACTATGGTCATCAGCAGCACATCCATCAGATTTTAGATACTGCATTATTTCCATAACTTGAGCAGTTAAAGGCAAATAAGAGTTTACCGCATGAGAAGCATTTAAAGCATTATTTAAGTCTTTTATATGAAGTTCAATTCTAAAGCCAGGCTTAAAATTATGTTCAAGCATCATAGGTGCTTTAGCGTCCATAACTGTAGACCCTGCAAGTCCGCCTCTTATAGCTTTATAAACTAATTCAGGATCTGCACCTAATTTTTTTGCTAAAATTAAACTTTCAGAAACTGCTGAAATATTGATAGCTACTACAACCTGATTAGCTAATTTAGCAACATTTCCAGAACCTAATTCTCCTACATAAACTACTGAAGAAGCCATAGGTTTTAATAAATCAGAAACTTTATCAAAAATTTCTTTCTTACCGCCTGCCATCACAGACAAAGTACCGTCTATAGCTTTAGGTTCTCCTCCTGATACTGGAGCGTCAATGAGCTCTATAGATTTTTTAGAAAGCTCTGCACCTATAGCTTTTGATTCTACTGGGTCTATTGAACTCATATCTACAACTATAGTTCCGCTTTTAGCTCCTTCTATAATTCCATTCTCACCTAAACAAACCTCTCTAACTTGGGGAGAATTTGGAAGCATAGTTATTATAACATCACATTCTTTAGCTACTTCTGCTGGATTATTAGCTGCTTTAGCTCCCTCTTTTACTAATTCTTCAACAGATGCCTTTGATCTGTTATAAACTATGAGCTCATGTCCTGCTTTTAACAAATTTTTGCTCATAGGTTTTCCCATAATACCTAATCCTATAAATCCTATTTTCATTTTTGTACTCCTTTATTTTTTATTTTTTTATTTAATAATTATTTCATTTTGGCACTTATTAGTTTTTAAAAATTCTGATACATTGTTTAATGAAGTTTCTATTTGATTCTTTACAGCTTCATCAGTAAAAAATCCTATATGAGGTGTTACAATAATATTAGGATGTCTTAAAAGAGCAGCAAAATGTTCATCTTCTATATATTTTTCTCTATAATCAAATCTAAAATATTTGTTCTCATTCTCATAAACATCTAATGCCATTGCTGATATTTTTCCGCTATTTACTGCTTCTAAAGCATCTTTAGTGTTTAATATTTCTCCTCTTGAAAGGTTAATTATAATTACTCCATCTTTCATCTTTGATATAGAATGAGCATTAATCAAATACCTTGTCTCTTCTAATAATGGAATATGATAAATTATCACATCACTATTTTTATATATTTCATCTAAAGAAACATATTCAGCTATAGCTTTTAATTCATCTTTTTCAAACACATCATTTACAAGTATTTTTTTAGGAGAAAATCCGCTTAAATGTTTTACAGTAAGTGAACCTATTTTTCCAACACCTACTACGCCTATTACTTGATTTCTTATTTCTTTAGCAAGTAAATTCTTTATTGTGAAATCTTGATTATTGATTCTTGTTATATATTTATTATAATTTCTAAGTAGAGCAAGAACACACAAAATAGCATATTCACTTACTGAATTTGGAGAATAGCTTGGAACATTTGCAAATTTTATTTCTAACTCTTTTGCCGATTTTAAATCTATATTATCCGTTCCTGCAGATTTGGTTGAAGCAAATTTAATATTAAACTTCTTCATCATCTCTAATACTTTTCTATTTACAGTACCTGAACCTGTAAATATTACAGCATCAAATCCTTCAGCAAGATTTATATTATCTTCTGTTAAATGCTGAGGAACTAATTTTATTTCAAAACCAAGATTAAATGAAATAGAATTAAATATTTCTATCTCTTCATCTCTAACAGAATATGCTATTATTTTCATTTGAATATCCATTCATAAAATTTTATTCATGCTTAATAATTATATTCAAATTAAAGGCATAATCTTTATACAAATGGTATAATAATGAAAATCTTTTTTGTATAAAATATACAAAACTATAGATAATTACATAATATTATTGTGTATATTTTGTTTTTTTATTATAATATTTATACATATTTTGTACGAAATATCTATTATATGCAAAACAAATGGAGAATAATTTGTTATGTCTATTGATGAAAAAATAGCAAGAAAACTATTAAAAGAGATAATGGATAATATTAATTATGAAGTAAATATTAATATTATGAATGAATATGGTGAAATCATTGCAAGCGGAGATGAAAAAAGAATAGGGAAAATACATTTAGGGGCATTAGATGTTATAAGAAATGCCAAAAGTATGGAATATTTTGATTATATAGATAATGATACTGAAAGCAGTAAACCTGGAGTAAATATACCATTGTTTATAAATAACGAAATTATAGGAGTTGTAGGGGTTACAGGTAATCCTAAAGAAATTAAATTAATAGCAAATATGGTAAAAATGCTTACCGAAATATTAATTAGAAGAGAAATAGATATAGATAAACAGATATTAAAACAAACTACATTAAATAATTATATATATAAAATTATATCTAAAGATTGCCATAATTATGTATCTTCTATTAATATTTGGGCAGAAAATAATAATTATTCATTTGATATCGATAGAAATGTATGTTTATTAAAAATTGAAAACAATGGAAAATATGATATGTATAAAATATCTGAATATCTAATCAATAAATTACAAAATATAAAATATTTTTACAAACAAGATATAATAACATATATTGGTAATAAACAATTTATTATAATAAAAAGTTTTAATAGCAAAGAAAAAATACAAGATAAAAAGAAAATTATTAATTATTTTTTTACAAGCCTTAGAAATGAAATTAATATAGATATAAAATTTTCTGCTATGTGCGGCTGCATAGTAAACAATTTAGAAGATATGCATAAAAGCTTTGAACAAGCTAACTTCTTATTTAATTATATAGCACACACAAATAATAATACATATTTTATAGAAGATTATATGTTAGAATATATTATTCTAAATGAAGGATATTTTAGTTCTTATATGATATTAAAAAATACTTTGAACATAATTAATAAAAACATAGCTTTTAAAGAAACAATAATCACAATGAGTAATTGCGATATGAATATAAACAAAACATGTGAAAAACTATTTATGCATAGAAATACAATTTTATATAGAATGAAAAAAATTAAGGAAATACTAGACTTAGACCCAATAAATAATCACATGGATAGAATAAAATTTTATATAATAGCAACTATATTAAAAAAATAATTATATTTTTGCCCTATTATACATTGATAAAAATCAAATATATTTAAATACATTTCAAACTATATATAAAAACTTTTTGACAAAATTATAAAAATAATATATATTTCTTACAATACTATGATTAGTAATTTTCACAATTCTAATATTTATAATTTTTTATAAGATAAAGGATATGCTTATGAATATTATTAATGCTATTATAACAAACACAAATAATGTTATGTATGGATATTTGCTGTTATCTGTATTTTTTGTGGTGGCTGTATTTTTTACTATTAGATTAAAAGGAATACAAATTTCTCACTCTGTACATGCTCTAAAACTTTTATTTTCAAAACATGAAAAAGGTGACGGAGTATCAGGGTTTGTAAGTTTTTGTATAAGTACTGCTTCAAGAGTAGGTACAGGAAACATTACTGGTGTTATGGGTGCTATTTCTGCGGGCGGACCTGGGGCATTATTTTGGATGTGGCTTATGGCGCTTTTGGGCGGAAGTTTAGCCTTTACAGAAAGCACACTCGCTCAATTATATAAAGAAAAAGATTCTCAAGGAAAGTTTATAGGAGGAGCTTCTTTCTATATAAAAAGCAAACTAAAAAAACCAATAATAGCTACTATATTTGCATTGTGTATGATATTCACCTACACTACTTTTAACGGTGTTCAAGCAAATACTATATCAAATGCTTTATCAAAATATAATGTATCTGTAATGATTACTGCTATTGCTTTAACAATTATTACAGCATTGATATTATTCAGCAAAAAGAGAGACACTATAACACATGCTTGCGTATTTATAGTGCCTGTTATGGCAATACCATATATACTTATAGGGCTTTATATATTCTTTACTAATTTATCATCAGTGCCTTTAGTATTTCAGAATATATTCGTACAAGCTTTTAAGCCAAGTGCAATGTTTGGAGGAGCTATAGGAGCAACCATTTCAAACGGATTAAAAAGAGGATTATTTTCAAATGAAGCAGGTATGGGAGGAGCTCCTCATGCAGCAGCTGCAGCTCATACTTCTCATCCTTGTAAACAAGGTCTTATACAAATGTTCTCTGTATTTACAGATACTTTGCTTATATGTTCTATTTCTGGTTTTATACTTCTATTATCTCCTGAAGCTATGAAAGCTGTTAAAGATATGGAGGGAATAAAACTTTTCCAATATGCTATGGAATCTCATTTGGGCAGTTTTGGTTCTTATTTTATCACTATATGTATATTGTTATTATCTTATAGTTCTATACTTGGTAATTTCTTTTATATAAAAACAGGTGCTTTTGCTTTAAAAGATAATATGGTTTCATATGTAATAGTTGGGCTTATGACTATAGTAATGGTGTTTGCTGGTTCATTGGCAGAGTTTAAAACTATATGGGGAGCGGGCGACATGTTTATGGGAGTTATGGCGTTGCTTAACATTGTCATTTTAATAATACTCAATAAGCCTGTATATTTACTTACAAAACATTATGTATCACAATTAAAAGAGCATAAAGAACCTAAATTTAATAAGAACTCAATTTCAGAATTATCAAACGATGATGCCGTAAGCCAGTGGAATGCAGATTAATAAATAATAAATAATAAGTAATAAAGGGGGCTGTTAATAAGCCCCCTTTTATTTATAAGTTTATTCAAGCAATAGCCTTTTTCTTTCTTGTTAATATTTGAAGTATTACAAGGACTGCTATTAAAACTATACCTATTATGTCCGTATAAATTTCAGGATATATAGAAAGAAGACCAGCTATTATAAATAATATTCTCTCAATAATATTACATTTTCTAAATACATACCCCTCAAGCCCAGCAGATACAGCAAACATACCAATAAGCGAAGTAATAAGTATAGGTATCACTTCAACAAAAGTAGTATTAATCATAAGTATCTGAGGATTAAATACAAACATATAAGGTATAATAAAAGCACCTATAGAAAGCTTCGTAGCCTCAAAACCAGTCTTAAGCGGGTCCGATTTAGCAATAGCAGCACCAGCCATAGCAGCCAAAGCAACAGGAGGCGTAACATCGGCTATAATACCAAAATAAAATACAAACATGTGAGCCGCTAAAGGTTCAAAGCCAAGACCTATTATAGCACCAGCAGCAATAGTAGAAGTAATTAAATAATTCGCAGTAGTAGGAACGCCCATACCAAGTATAATAGAACTAATCATAGTAAGCATAAGAAGAAGTATAGATATTCCGCCTGATATAGATATAAGCCCTGCGCCAATTTTTAAACCTAAGCCTGTTAATGTAATAACCCCTATTATAATGCCCGCCATAGCACAAGCAACAGCAACACTTATAATGTTTCTTGCTCCATTGACAAATACATCTATTAAGTCATTAAAAGTAAAACTTCTCTCTCTCTTAAGAATTATATCAACTATAGAGTTAACAACAGCAACTAAACCTGCAGCTATTATCCCCATAAGCCCTGCATATATAGCAGTCTTTCCAAGAACAAAGAAATATATTATGGTAGCAAGAGGAATCACTAAATAACCTTTCTTCATTAAGAGCTCTCCAATCTTTGGAAGAGAATCTTTTGATAAACCTTTAAGTCCAGTCTTTTTAGCCTCCAAATGCACCATTATAAATATACCAGTAAAATAAAGTATAGCAGGTATAATAGCAGCCTTAGCAACTTCCTTATAAGGTATCCCCAAACTCTCAGCCATCAAAAAAGAAGCAGCACCCATTATAGGAGGCATAAGCTGTCCGCCTGTAGAAGCAGAGGCCTCAACAGCTCCCGCAAACTCTGGTCTATATCCTAAAGACTTCATCATAGGTATAGTAAAACTTCCAGTACCAACAGTATTAGAAACAGAACTTCCAGAAACAGTACCAAACATAGCACTTGTAAGTACAGCAACCTTTGCAGGACCTCCGTCATAACTTCCAGCTATAGCATTACATATATCTATAAAAAATTGACCTATTCCCGTCTTATCAAGCAAAGCACCAAAAAATATAAACAAAAATATAAATGTAGCAGAAGCTCCAATAGGTGTGCCCATTATGCCTTCAGTGTTATAATATAAATGTGAAACAAGTCTTTGTATAGAATATCCCCTGTGATTTAAAAATCCCGGTGCATACGCTCCAAATAAAGCATAAACTATAAAAACTAATGATATTATAAGTATAGGGGTCCCCACTATTCTTCTGCAAGCTTCAAACAAAATTAATATACCAATTATACCTATAATAATATCAGTAGCGTTATATATACCTGCCCTTCTTACTAAACTGTCAAAATTAATAGTAATATACAGCCAAGAACAAGCACCAACTATTGCAATTATTACATCATACCAAGGAAGTTTATCTTTAGGCATATCCTTCATAGCAGGAAAAAGTAAATATGCAAGCGCCATAACAAAAGCTAAATGTGTAGCCCTCACCACCTGAGCAGTTATCTTACCAGATAAAATAGAATAAAGCTGAAACAAACAAAAAACTACAGATATAATTATAATTAAATACTTCTTCCAATCTTTAAATCTTCTGTATCTCGATTCACTGTCATATTTGCTCATATAATCATCTAACTCTTCTGCCGTTACATGTATAATATCATGATTATTATGCTTCATTTACTCCCCCTTATAATATTTTTTATTAAATCAATTAATGACACTTTTATATATTTTATCTTTATGTTCGTTTGAGGTTTAAATAAACCTTTAAGCATTATTTCATTATCATCTACTGTTATGCTGTGCTCAGCAATAATGCCCACAAATAAATAAAAATCTTTAATAACTCTATTTATGCTATTAATTTCTATATAATCATCTCTAATGATAATATTTTCATTATTTTCAGGTTCAGCTATACCGGCACCATAAGAAACGAAAGTTGTTTTACTTAATATTATATTATATTTATCATCTATAATATAATAATCTCTAACTCTGCCTTTATTAACAGAATGCGTATATGAAATTATAAATTCTTTTTTTATTAAATTAAATATATATTTATTATTATCTTTTACGCTTTCTAATACTAATCTCGGAAAAATAGGAATAATAGCAGTAAAAAGCAGCAAAGATAATAATAGTATAATAACTTTTTTCATAAAATAATATAATTATATTATTTTACTTGGTATCCTAATTCTTGATAATATTTTAAAGCACCGCTGTGGAAAGGTATGGATATTCCTTCATAAGATTGAGCTGCATTTAATTCCTCTCCCTTAGCATGTGCCGTAATTAAATCTTCTTGTTTATCAAATAAAGTCTTTAACATATTATAAACATCTTCTTCAGGTATATTGTTATTAACAGCTATTGTAGCTTTTACAGCAACAGCTTTAGTATCATTAGTAACACCTTTATAAGTGTTAGCAGGTATCATTACTTCTGTATAATAATTATATTTCTTCATTATATCAGCAATCTCAACATCATCTAAACCAATCATCACTATGTCAGTAGATAATGACAATTCTTGCAAAGCAGCATTAGGAATTCCTGCCACTATAAAACAAGCATCTAATGTGCCATTTTGTAAACCATCGCTAGACTCTTTAAAAGAAAGACTTGATTTTTGTATATCATTAAAAGTTAAACCATAAGCTTCTAATATCTGTTTAGCATTAAATTCAACACCGCTTCCAGCATCTCCAACAGATACCCTCTTTCCTTTCATGCTTGCTATATTAGTAATGCCGCTTGCTTTTGTAGCAGCTATTTGAACAATCTCAGGATATAATGTAAGCATTGCAGAAAAATTAGTTAAAACCTCTCCGTCAAAAATATCACTTCCATTATAAGCATAATACATAACATCATTCTGAACCAAAGCTAAATCTGCTTCATGCATATCTAATAATCTTAAATTCTCAGCAGAAGCACCAGTAGACTGAGCAGTAACATTCATAGCCTCTATGTTGCTATTCCATATATTGGCAATAGCTCCTCCAAATGAATAATACGTACCGCTAGTACCTCCTGTAGCAAAAATGTAATTCTTATTATTACTCTTACTACAGCTAATTAATAGCAATAATGAGCTAAAAATAACAATAAATTTTTTCATAACAATTCCCCTCAATTAACATAATTTACTTGACTATAATATAATTTATTGCCAAAAAGTCAATATTACTATTCATAATAATAAAAGATTTTTATATATTTTTATTATACAATAATTCACATATTAAAACATAATGTTAGTACAATAAAACTTTATTAACAGCTATTATAATACACATAAAGTCTTTTAATAAAAATATTTTTGTTAAAAAAATTTAAAAAAAATGCAAAATAAATTTGACTTTAATTATAATATACCTATACTATGTACATATAAAAACAATAAAAAATGTGGGAGATTTATTTATGAAAAAAATACTAATAGTTGGAGGAGTAGCCGGCGGAGCTTCTGCTGCTGCAAGACTTAGGAGATTAAACGAAGAAGATAAAATCATATTATTTGAAAAAGGTCCGCATGTTTCTTTTTCCAACTGTTCTCTTCCTTATTATGTCGGAGGCCTCATACCAAATGAGGAAACTTTACTTTTAATGTCTCCCGAAAAGTTTTTGAAACAGTTTAACGTAGATGCTAGGGTTAATAGCGAGGTAGTATCAATAGACAGAGAGAAGAAAGAAGTTACGGTGATAAGCGAGGGTAAGGAATATAAAGAAAGCTACGATAAACTTATATTATCTATGGGTGCTAAACCTATAGTTCCTCCGATTAAAGGAATTGAAAAGGTTAACATTTTTACTGTTAGAAATGTTGTTGATATAGCTAAAATACATTCTTTCTTAGGCGGCAAAAAAAATGCTAAGGTTGCTGTTATTGGCGGCGGTTTCATTGGTATAGAGATGGCTGAAAACATTAAAGAAGCTGGTCATGATGTAACTATTATAGAAGCTTTGCCTCAAATTATGAAGCCTTTCGATTATGATATGGTTCAGATTCTTCATAGAGAACTTATAGATAATGGTGTTAATTTAATAGTAGAAGATAAAGTTGATAGTTTTGAAGAGAATACTGTTGTGCTTGCTTCTGGTAAAAAAATAGAGGCTGATGCTGTTATACTTGCCATAGGTGTTGCGCCTGAAACTGATATTGCTGTTAAGGCTGGTATTGAACTTGGCAAAACTAAATCTATTAAAGTTGATGCTAATTATAGAACTAATGATAAAGATATTTATGCTATAGGAGATGTTATAGAAATTTACGGAGCTTTATGTCAGGATTATTACAGACTTGCTTTAGCTGGTCCTGCTCAAAAACAAGCCCGTGCTGTAGCTGACCATATTAATGGAAGAACTGTTGACAACAGAGGATATATTGGTTCTTCTGTAATTAAAGTATTCAGATATAATGGTGCTTCTACTGGACTTTCTGAAGGCTATATTAAAGCTATGAATTTAAATATTAATTATGACACTGTAGACATCATACCTTTTGATAGTGTTTCTATTATGCCTACTGCTAAACTTTTACATTTCAAATTAATATATGAAGTGCCTACTGGTAAAGTATTGGGTGCTCAGGCTATTGGCAGAGGAAATGTTGATAAAAGAATAGATGTTATTGCTACATTAATAAAATTCGGCGGTACTATTTATGATTTGAAAGATTTAGAATTATGTTATGCTCCTTCTTTCGGTACTGCTAAAGATGTTGTTAACTTTGCTGGTTATGTTGCTTCTAACTTAATGAATGGAGATTTCAAACAAATACATTATAGTGATGTAAGAAATATTTTAGAAAAAGACCCTGAAGCTTATTTCTTGGATGTAAGACTTAAAGAAGATTTTGAAGCTGGTCATTTAGAAAAAGCTGTTAATATACCGCTTGGTGCTTTAAGAAGCAGATTCGACGAAGTACCTAAAGACAGACCTGTTTATATTACATGTAAAACTGGATTAACTAGTTATACAGCTTGTAAAATATTAATTAATTTAGGATTCACCAATGTTGTTAATGTTTCTGGTGGATTCATAGGTTTATCACAGTATGAATACTACAATGATAAATTCTATAACAGAAAACCGATACTAACTAAATATTTTGCATAACTTCTTATATTGTTGTATATGGGAGGCTGTTCTGGCCTCTCATTTTTTTGGCATATTCAAAAAATTATTGTTACTACATGTAATAATATATCATTTTTACATACATAAAAGATTTTTTTATGTAGTTTCCGGTAACATTTTTAAAAAATATCGTTATTTTTTATGTAATAAATTTGACCTTTTATATATAAATGGTATCTTTAAAAAAATATGTTATAAAAAAATAGCCTATATACAACAAAATATCAATATAATAAGAACACAGCAATATTAAGAGGTTTATGCAAAATGAAAAAAATTATAATATTTATTTTAATTGCAGCTTTAATGCTTTTCTCATGCAAAAATAATTCAACAAATGCAGACACTTCATCAGATAATAATAATGGAAGCAACATAGGTGGAAATAATAATGATGGAAACAATGAAGGCTCTATTACAATTCCGCCTCAAATAGAAAAATATGCCATAGATATAGCTAGTGCAACTACTAAAACAATTGAAGAAGCTTTAATAAAATATGAGGCTGACCATAGCGGAGAATATAAATTAATATTTAAAGGTACTTCAACTGCTCAATATGATTGGGTTGGAGGAAAATCAATAGCAGGATTTCTTAATGAAATATCGTTAAAAAGTATCAGTGTTATTGTATCTTTAGAATATGTTAATTTCCCAAATGATAAATTAAACGACTATATATTGGGTGGAATTCAAAATTATAATAGAAATGTAGTTAAAGTAATTCTTCCAGATACTATAACAACTATAGGAAAAGATGCTTTTAGATGTGCAAATCTTACAAATGTAAATATGCCTAAAAACTTAAAAACAATAGAAAATACAGCTTTTTATGAAATGAAAATGGAAGAGCTGATATTACCTGAAGGATTAGAAACTATAGGAGCTTTTGCTTTTTCTATATGCAGCAATATGCAAACTTTAATAATACCTGATTCTGTAACATCTATTGGAGAAGAAGCATTTGAAAGTTGCCAAAAAATAACAAAAGTAAAACTTCCTAATAATCTAAAAACTTTAGAAACGAGAGTTTTTTCAAGCTGTTATGCATTAAAAAGTATAACAATACCTTCTTCTGTTACAGAAATTAAAAGATCTGCATTTTATTATTCAATTGGGTTAGAAACTGTTACATTTTTATCACCTAATCCTCCTAATATTGAAGAATTAGCTTTTGATGGTACAGCTTTAAAAACTATTTATGTGCCAAAAGGAAGCGAAACACTATATGAAGCATTAAAAGGTAAATATGGTATACCAGACAATGTTAATATAATAGGACAATAATATACAACAATATAAGAGGTTTGTTCAAAATGAAAAAAATACTTATACTTATTTTAATTACAGTTTTAATGCTGCTCTCATGCAAAAATAATTCAACAAATGTGGACACTTCACAAGACAACAACGAAAACTCAAATAATAATAATAACAATAATAATGGAAGCTCTACTGTAACTCCAGAAGAACTTGAAAAATATGGAATAGATATAGCTACCGCAACTACTAAAACAATTGAAGAAGCTTTAATAAAATATGAATCTGACCACAAAGGAGAATATAAATTAATATTTAAAGGAAATTCAACTGCTCAATATGATTTTATAAAAGGATCATCTATAGCAGGATTAATTAACGAAATATCATTAAAAGATATAAATATAACAATAACTTTTGAATATGTTAATTTTCCAAATAATACATTAAATCCATATATATTAGGAGGCGGTCAAAATCTGAATAAAAACATAGTAAAAGTAATTCTTCCAGACACTATAACAACTATAGGACATGATGCATTTAATTGCAATAATCTTCAAAATATTAATATGCCTAAGAATTTACAAACCATAGAGGATTCAGCTTTTTTCGAGATGAAAATGAAAGAACTTATATTGCCTGATGGATTAACAACTATAGGTAAATGTGCTTTTCGTGGATGTACTTTTACGAATCTAATAATACCTGATTCTGTAACATCTATTGGAGAGGAAGCATTTGAAAGTTGTGCAAATTTAATAAAAGTAAAACTGCCTAATAGTATAAAAACTTTAGAGAGAAAAGTTTTTGGAAGCTGCAACAAATTAAAAAGTATAACAATACCTGCTTCTGTTAAAGAAATAAAAATATTTGCTTTTCACTATGCTGAAGTTTTAGAAACTGTTACATTCTTATCTCAAACCCCTCCTACTATTGGAGATTATGTTTTTAATGGTACAGCTTTAAAAACTTTTTATGTTCCAAGTGGAAGTAAAACAGAATACGAAAAACTAAAAGGGAAGTCTGGCATACCAGATACTATAGAAATAATAGAACAATAATAAAATTAAGAGGTTTATACAAAAATGAAAAAAATAATAATATTTGTTTTAATTACAGCTTTAATGCTACTCTCATGCAAAAATAATACAACAAATGTAGATACTGATAACAATAGCGGCTCTACTGAAACTCAAGAAGAACTTGAAAAATATGCCATAGATATAGATACAGCCACCAAAGAAAATATAGAAGAAGCTTTGAATAAATACTATCAAGATAAAGGAGAATACAAAGTAATTTTTAAAGGCACTTCTTTAAAAACCTATGATGGAATGCTTTATGGTACAACATTATCAGGAATAATAAAAAAAATAAAATTAAATAATATAATAGTATCTCTTGAACATGTTAATTTTCCTGATAATAAATTAAATAACTATATATTAGGCGGCTGGCAAAATCTAAATGATAATATAGTTCAAGTAATTCTTCCAGATACTATAACAACTATAGGAACTGGCTCATTTAATTGTATTAATATAGTAAATATTAATATTCCTAAAAATTTAGAAACAATAGAAGATGAAGCTTTTTATAGCATAAAAATGAAAGAACTTATATTACCTAATGGAGTAAAAGCCATAGGAAAAACTTCTTTTTCTGGATGTGAGTTTATAAATATACTAATACCTGATTCTGTAACATCAATTGGAGAGAAAGCATTTGAAGCATGTAGAAAATTAACTAAAATAACATTACCTAATACTATAACAACTTTAGAAAAATCGGTTTTATCAAGCTGTTCTTCATTACAAAGTATAACAATACCTTCTTCTGTTACAGAAATAAAAGATAATGCTTTCTATTATTCTAAAGTTTTAGAAAATATTACATTTTTATCTGCAGCTCCTCCTACTATTGGAAAAAGTGTTTTCAATGGTACAGCTATAAAAAATATTTATGTGCCAAAAGGAACTAAAACACAATATGAACAACAATTAAAAGGTAAATCTGGTATACCGCAAACTGTAAATATAGTTGAATTACAATAAAAAATTATATTTTAAACTATAATTTCAATATTTTACTTGCTGAAAATGCTCTTTTATTAGAATATTGTATTTAAAACATTTCAATAATTATAAAGGTAACATAATAAATAGTTATTATGTTACCTTTCGTTACAATAATGATAAAAAAAATGTAATAATTTTTTTTATAAATACGATAAGTATAATAACAAGCAGTAAACTATTTTTAAGGAGCACAATAATGTCAACAAGCTCATTTTTTGGCATAGAATTAGGTAAAAGATCCCTTCAAAACTTTAAAACAGCTTTAGAAGTAACAGGGCATAATATAAATAATGTAGCTACTAAAGGATACAGCAGACAAAGAGTGGTAATGCGTACATTCGATAAACCTCTCGAAGAGCCAAGTTTAAACAGAGCAGAACGTGCAGGACAAATAGGTCAAGGTGCTGAAATAACTACAATAGAAAGATTAAGAGATGAGTTTATAGATTCAAAAATAATGGTAGAACTTGGAAGCGATGGATATTGGAAGACAAAAAATAATTATTTACAGCAATTAGAGGCTATATATAATGAGCCTGGTGAATATAATTTAAGAAATGATTTAGATGCATTCTGGGACGCTTGGCAGGAGATGAGTGTTAACCCTGCTGAAAGAGGCACAAGAATGACTTTAGTAGAGAGGGCTGACAGAATAAATAACTCATTTAATCAGATGTATAATCAAATGGATTCTATGAGAAACAATTTAAACGCTCTTGTAGAAAATAAAGTTAATAGAATTAATGATATAGCTAACTCTATTAGAAGTTTAAATACTGCTATAGTTAAACAAGAAGCATTAGGTCAGAGTCCTAATGATTTATTAGATAAAAGAGATTTATTGTTAGATGAATTATCATCTTTAGCTAATGTTGATATAAAATCTATTGACCCTGATGAAACAATGATTTATATAGGAAGCCGTTCATTAGTGCAGGGAAATGTGGTAAACAAATTAACTTTAGAGAGAAGTGCTCTTAATGAAGGTATGTTTGATGTTTACTGGGAAAATGACCATGTACAGCTTAATTTACAGGGCGGAGAATTAAAGGCTTTATTAGAACTTAGAGATGTAGATACTGTTGATGCTATAAATGATTTAGACACTTTAGCTATGAATTTGGCTGACAGTGTAAACGAAATACATAGAAGCGGTTTTGGTTTAAATCAGGAAACAGGAATTGATTTCTTTACTATGAATAAACAAACTCCTTCTGTAATAGGAAACTATGATTTAAATAATGACGGTACTGAAGATTCTACTATAATGTTTAAAGTAAGCGGTGTAAATAGTGTTGATGCTAACGATAGTATAGGAAGCTCTGGAACATTGGTATTTGGAAGCAAAACAAGAGAGGGTGCTGATGTTGCTATAGATTATACTGCACAAATGAAAGTAAAAGACTTGATAGATAAAATAAACTCAAGCGACGCTAATGTATCAGCTTATTTAGATGATAAAAATAGGCTTGTATTAAAAGCTAAAGGTTTTGATGATTATGTTAAGCCTTCATACTTTATTAAGCATATAGAAGATTCTGGAGACTTTTTGGTTGGCATATCTGGTTTATTAAATCAGTCCGGAGCTAATGGTGCTTACAATTGGCAGGCTACAAACCAGGTTAATCAATTAGCTGGCGATTTTAGAAACTTCACTGTAACACCAGAAAAACACCCTGCAGCTGCAATTAGTGTAAATGACATAATAAGAAATGATGTTAACTATATAGCAGCTTCAAAAGGTATAGATACTACAGGTAATGGCTTTAATGATAAATGGAATGGTGTTGGTGATGGCTCTAATGCTTTGGCTATAGCTAATTTGAAAAATAAAGAAATAATGGTAGACAGCAAATCTACATTTAATGATTTTTATACTGGAAGTATTTCTCAAATAGCTTCAAGAACAGAAACAGCAAATTCTGAAAGCGAAAAACAAACTATTGTTATGGAATATCTTGAAAAGTTAAGACAGTCTGTTTCTGGAGTTAATTTAGATGAAGAAGTAGCACAAATGGCAATGTATCAGCATGGATATAATGCTTCTGCAAGAGTTGTTAGTGTTATGGATCAGCTTCTTGATGTAGTTATAAACAGAATGGGTGTATAAAACATCTTATAATAATACAATAAACAAAAAGCGGTATCTATTTTTATGGATATCGCTTTTTTAATTTAAGTATTGTATAATACTAAAAAATATACTTAGTTATTCCGAGATTAGTAGTAATATAGTAGGAGCTTTTTTAAATGAGTATAAGACTTCGTATCACTTTAATGATATTTGCTGTAATGGCCTTTATAGCTATTAGTTCTAATTTTTTAAGCAGCAACCTTAATATAGAAACTTTCTATAAAGTAATAGATGACAATATGAATAATAATTTCAAAATTATAGCTAATAACTTTGAAAACAAGTTCTATGCTTCAAGAGAAGAAGTAAATAAATTAGCCTACAAATCTGCACTAACCTTTAATACAATAGATAGAAGAACTGATGCATATTTAAATAATAATGCCTCCAATTTCTTAATGGAAAATATTAATGAATCAAATCCATATATTGATAGAGTGTTAAGTATTCTATTTATACCAAATTATAATTTAGGCTTTAATGAGCTTCCTAAATCATATAATATCAATACAAAAACAACTAATTTTACAATTATAACTAATGATATAAACGGGATTTGGAGTAATTTAAATACATATTCTCCTACAGATGTATATTATAAGACTTTTTTATCTTCTATGTTTAATAGAACATTATTAAATATATCTAAAACTATTGTTGAAAATGACTCTATTATTGGTGTCGCTAATGTGGCTGTATTATTTGATTATACTAACAGCAGCGAAATAAAAAATATATTTAATATAAATTCATCTGAACTTTTGGTCATTAACAAAAATGATTTAACTATTATTAACTCTAAAGATAATAAATTAAACAAAAGCAAACTTGATATAATTTATCCTGTTTATTATCAATTATTTAATTCAAATTTAGCTAAAGATGAAATAGTAACAGAAAATATAAATATATATGGAAAAGATTATAGAGTTTATATAAAAAGCATATCTGATATTTTAAATGTTGTTATGCTTATACCTAATACTTATTATGATTCGCAGATAAGTTATATGAATAGGTCTATAGTTTATACTATTATTATGGTATTTGTTATATCTGCTATTATAATAGGATTTTTTATAAAATTGATATTCGCATCATTAACCAGAATTTCTGATATAGTAGGGGATTCTATTAATAATAAGGATTTATCTGTTGAAATACCAGAGCTTTCCGGAGGAGATGAAGTATCTGAAATTACAAGGTGGATGGGAATATTAAATAATAATTTTCAGGCTACTATAGCAAACGTAAAAAAGATTATATCTATATCTAAAAAACAAAGTGATAGATTTACAAATCAAATATCTTCAAATGCAGATATAATACATAATATAAATGAGTCTATAGAAAATATAAAAACTAATATTCATGAAGAATTAAATAATTTAGAGATAGTAGAAAACAGTAACAAAAATATTTTGGAATATATAGATATTAACTCTAACAACATAGATGAAATAGACAGAGATACAAAGGAACTTCAAGAAAAAATAATAAAAGAGGGAGACAGTATAGAGCAAATATCTGTATCTGTAGAGCAGATGTCTAAAACAATAGAAGGTATAGACAATATTATATTTAATGCTTCCAATAAAACAAAAGACTTACATATAGCTTCTATGAAAAGTAAAGAAAAAATGCAAGCTACATCAACAGCTACAAGTGATTTGAGAAATGCATTAGGTTTTATATCCAATTTCGTAAGCTCTATAAGAAACATAGCACATCAAACAAACTTACTTGCTATGAATGCCGCTATTGAGGCAGCTCATGCTGGTAAATATAGTTCAGGTTTTGCTGTAGTTGCTGAAGAGATAAGAAAATTATCAGAAGTTTCAAATGAACAGGCTGATAATGCCAATAAAGTATTACAAACAATAGAAGAGAAAATAATAGTAACAACTAATGATTTAACAGAATCTACAGCTCAATTTGATATGCTTGCTAGAGATGTACAAGAAGTTACAGAGATAATGGGAAGCGTACATAACTCTTCTGTTGAACAGTTAAAAGCTATTAATGAAATAGTTAATTCAATTACTACAATATCAAGCTCAAGTGAAAATATTAAAAAACAATATATAAATGTAGCAAGCAAATTAGGCGATATAAAAAATAATATTAATACTCTAAATACTTTATCTGTCAGTGCTTCTAAATCTATGGCTAAGCTTAGAACTACATCAGATGCCATATATGAAAATATAGATAAAATATATTCTAACTCTAATGAACTTTCTAATTATGCAAATACAATGAACAAATTTGCAAATGATAATAATAAAATATTAACAGATTTAGATAATGAAATATCAAAATATAATATAAACACTAAAGCCTCTTCTGCAACTACAACACAAAGAGTAAGAGGAATATCTTTAATAATATTGAAAGACTTTGTAAGAGAAAAGTTTGGAGAAGAGGGCTATCAGAAATGGCTTACTGCTATGGAGCCTGCTTCTTCATTAATATTTAAAAATGATATATCTATAAAAGAATGGTACCCTTTTATGGCTGGTTTCCACAACCCTCATAAACTTGTATGTGATTTGTTTTATAATGGTGATAATGCTGGTATAAGAGATATTGCTGAATACCACTATAATAGACTTATACCAAAATATTTTAATATAATATTACTATTTGTACCTAGATATTATATTTTACGTTATGTAGCTGAAGTAATATTTAAAGAGATACATGACCCTGTTAGAATTGAGGTTATTAAAAGCAGAAAAAGACTATTAGTAGCTCATATGAAAAACTTTACAGGAAACCCTGAAATATTAGAGCTATCTTTAATGGCTTGGTCTTCTCTATTATTAGGCTCTATTACGCATGTTAAATCTTCTTTAGAAATAACTAAATCTATTAAAGACGGAGAGCTTTATACTGAATTTGTTTTGAAATGGTAGAATAATTTAGTCTAATAAATATTTTGATATTTTTAACATTATAACCTATAATAGATATTAAAAAAATTGGGAAATTATAAAAGTGACAAAGAGTAATTCATATACTTACGGAATAATTATATTAAGCATCTCGGCTGCTATGCTTTTAACTTTAGCTTTTCCTCCGCTCAATTTCTTCCCTGTAGCATTTATAGCTCTTTTTCCTTTAAATATTATTATATATAAAGCTGATAAAATTAGGTATTATGTATTATCTTCTTTTTTATTTGTAATAGTATTTTTTGGATATTTGCTTGTATGGGTGGCAGCATTTATGCTCAAAGAGACAGAGGCTACTGTTTCTTTTTTAGCTTTATTTACAATATTATTTTTGCTTACTCTGCTCTTTTATTTCCCAGCTATGATAGTAAGCGGTTATCTTTCAAAGGCTTTTCCTAATATAAGATTTTTAATAGTGCCTGCAGTATTTACTGTTATGGAATATATGAGAAATGTTGGATATTTAGGTTTTCCTTGGGGTATTATAGGGTATTCTCAGTGGAACTTTTTACCATTTATACAAATAGCTGACACTATAGGGGTGCTTGGCATAAGTTTTTTAGTTTATTTATCTAATGCTGTTATTACGCACTATTTAATATTATATGTAGAAAAATCTGAAAGTATAAAAAATAATAAACAAATAGCAAACAAAAGTATTTTTATACCAGCTATAGCGACTGTATCAGTATTTTTTATTATTTTAATATACGGTCTAATAAAAGTAAATTATGTAGAAGCAAAAAGAGTTTCTATGCCTAAAACTAAAATGGCGCTCATACAAAAATCTTTTGACCCAAATATTCCTTGGAATAGCATATATACAGGCGAACCATATAAAAGAAACTCTCCTGGTATACAAGGACTTGCAGAGAGATTTCTATTAAAATCAGAGAAATTTCAAAGTGAAGAAAAACCAGATGGATATACTCAAAACAGCACTATATCTGTGAAAAGAATATGCAAATTAGCAACCGATGCTGCATTATCAAAGCCTTCTCTAATAGTATATCCAGAATCTGTAACAATGGATTCATATAACTATTATTTATCTCGTTATGAAGAGATGTTTAGATATGGCATGGCTTCTAACTCTACATATCCTGCAATTTATAATACTTATCTTTTGTATAGTACAATAAAAGATACACAAACCCATCATTTACTTGGAACAACAATTATAGAAGAAAACACAAATGAAAATGCATATAATCCTTATAAATACTATAACGGAATAGCATTTATAAATGAGCAGGGAAATATTGTTGATGATTACAGAAAAATAAAACTAGTTCCTGGAGGAGAAGCTTATCCTTTTCAAAATAATAAGTTTCTTCTAAACACTTTCCCATTTAAAAATATTATAGCTCTAATATATGAACAATTTGATAAAGCAGGTGCAAGCAGATGGGAAATAGGTGATAAAATATCAGTATTTGAGCATCCAAATGGCTATAAATTCTCTGGTATAATATGTTATGAAAGTGCTTTTGGAGATTTTGTAAGGCAGTTTGCTTATGACGGCGCTCAAACTATAGCCGTTATTACAGAAGATGCTTGGTCTTATAGCGACAACTCTTTACTTCAACATTTTTACATGTCTGTATTTAGGGCAATAGAAAATAGAAGAGATATAGTGCATAATGGAAACTCTGGTGTTACTGGACATATATCAAGCAGCGGAAAGGTAATATCTACACTCCCTTTCTGGAAACCTGATTATATGATTGCTAATGTAGCTTTAAATGATAACATCACAATATATACAAGATTTGGTGAATGGTTTGTAGTATTATGCTTTATTGGAGTAGCTGCCCTATTTATTATAAAATTAAGCAGTACTATTAAAAATATTTATCAAAAAACTAAAGATACAATATATACAAAAATAAAAAAAAACAAAGTAAAAAATAGCAACAATAAAGTTCCTAAAGATATAAACAATAATGAAAAACATATTTATGATATAAAGAAAAAAGAAGAACCGCCTCAGAGTATATTCGAACAAAATACTTCAGAAATATTTAATACTTTAAACGAAATTATAGAGGAAGATGAAAAAAATAATAAATAATTTTGGTGTATTATGGGATTATTTATAAATGTATTAATAGCAGAAGATTCCAAAGAAATTTCTGATGATATAAAAAAAATACTCTTAAAAAATCCTGCTGTCAAGATAGTAAATATTGTAAATAATGGCATAGATGCATACAAAACAATAGCAAATAAAAAAATAGATTTTGCATTTGTAGAATTTAATTTACCAATAATGGGAGCGTATGAGCTTCTTAAACAATTAAAAAATAATGACATAAATACTAAAATAATAGTATTATCAACTACAGATAAAAATGATGATTTAAATAATAGATTAATAAATTTAGGTGCATTCAAAATTATAAATAAAAATGCAAATATAGAATATATAGAAAAAGAAATACTAAACATCATAACAAATAAAAATATTAAGCAGGAAAAAATAAAAACAACTGAAATAAAAATAGGTGAGGCTATAAATAATAATTTCTTGGAAAATATTAGACTACAAAGAAATACTATCAACACTTATCCGCATCATGTAAACAGAGTGAATGAAGTTATAAATAAAATAAATTATTCAGATTTTAAAAAACCAAAACTCATAGCAGTAGGAATATCCACAGGAGGTCCTAAAGCCTTAAGAATATTAATACCCTCTATACCAAAAAACTTTCCAATACCAATACTCATAGCACAGCATATACCAAAAGATTTTTCATGTTCTTTAGCTAAGGGACTAAATGATGTATCGCAAATTACAGTTAAAGAAGCAGAGGATAATGAAGAAGTGAAAGCCGGATTTGCCTATATTTGCCCAGGAGAAAATAATATGGGCATATATTTAGAAAATAATAATATAAGAATAAAATTACAACCAGATTTAAAATTTGACTTACCTTATATGCCGTCAATTAATTACTTATTTAATACAATTAATGATAATCTCAAAGATCAATCAATAGCAGTAATAATGACCGGCATGGGAAATGACGGCACTGAAGGAATGATTAATTTATACAATAATAAAAATCTCACCATTGTACAAGATAAAATTACAAGTACTATATTCGGCATGCCTAAAAGTGCTATAGAAAATAATGCTGTTAATTTTATAATATCGCTTTATGATATGGCAGATTTTTTAATACAATACACAACAATAAAATTAAAAGGGAAATATTAAAATGAATAAAAAGTTTTTATTGATAATAATCGGTATTTTTATACTTACAGCATGCAAAAAAGAATATGAAGCAGATTCTGAATATGGCGCCTATATGTTTGAAAAGTATATATCAACATTAATATCTGCAAAAGATACTTTAGAGTTTACTTCAAACATAGTTACTAATCTCGATGAAAATACTGTAAAAAAAATAAACGAGATGTATGTGCTATATGAGCTTACAACTGCTGATATTATAGAATCTATAAAAAACAGGGCTTCTATATATCAGAGAATATTTTCAGACGATGAAGAAGCTCTTTGTAATTATTTGCCTAAAGACGGCGGGTATTATGATGTCGCTATCACATATAGAAAATATAATGACATAAAAATAGCTCAAATAGAATATCCTTCATTTAATAAAATTTCTAAAAACTCAATTGAAATTGTGGGAATATATTTAAATGATAAATGGAATATTTTAACTATTAACTTTTTTAATTGAAAAATAATATATTAAGGATAACAAATGAAAAAAATCATTTTAATAATAATAAGCTTATTTAGTATATCTTGTCTTGATGATGTTAACACTATAAAAAAAGAGAGTTTATTTTCTTTTTATACAGAAATGAAAAATGAAATAATAAATGAAAACATAAAATGGTTGGAAAAAAACTCTAATATAGAAGATATAAACAAAATAGAAAATATAATATTAAAAAATAATGATTCTATAAAAAATATGCTTTCATTAGAAGACGGAGAATATTCTTCTACCATAAATTATATAACCGCTGAAGCTAATCAAAATGACAGAGGAAGCTATATTATAAGAAATACAAAATTAAGCCCTACCTACTATTATATAACATTAGTATACGAATCTTCTAAATGGAAAATAGAGACTATAGATAAATTGCCTTTAAATAATTAACTTTTTATTTCTGATATTTTAACTTCTTTTACTTCTTCAGTATTAGAAACTTTTTTTAATGTCATTTTTTCTCTGTCAAACTCGGCAATATAATAATTGTTTCTTAAAGCTAAAACTATATTTTTAGCACCATTAATACCGTCATTTTTTTTATAAGAATCTATCATAATTTGCAAAAGAGACATTGTAGAAGGAATGCCTATATATACAATAGCAACGCCCAAAGAAGGAATTGTAGCCAATGATGAAACTAATACGCTTTTACCTTTACTTAAAGTTTTTGAAGATATAATCGCTGTTACTGCTACTACAACTCCGCCAATAAGTAATCCCCAAGCTATTTTACCTGTATTTTTAATATTAGATATTTTTTTACCCAAAGAAGATTCTATGTAGATAATATCTTCATCTCTCATAATAGCATCAACTATATCGCTTTCATTTTTGCATATAATAATTTCTTTTCTATCCATAATTCACTCCTATGTTATTATATAATAAATTTATTAATAAACAAGATAAATGAACTTTTTTATTAATTATTCTATTTTTATAAAAACATCTATAAAAATAAAAAAATTATAAATGCTATTAAATATTTTTAAAATCTACTTAAACTCCCCGCCCTATTTTATTTATTATCTCTATTTGAAATGCATAATCTTTTCTTTTCTAAAACCTAAACAGAAATTTTAACTCCCGCCCAAGCTTTATTTATAATATATATAAATTGTTGACAATAAACTATTCGTATATTATCATATAATAACAATGATGATTTATTTATGGATTATAATATACAAAAACAAAATACATATTAATATTTAAAATAGGAGTTGTATATGTCAGGATCAACATTTTGGTTTGTATTTTTATTAGTGATAATGGTTATATCTGCTTTTACTAGATATTTTATATTACCCAAAATATTTAGCAAAGATTCAAAAAAATTTAAAAAATATGTTGAAGAAGCATATAATGATTTAGATAAATACTACAATTCAGGTAATGAACACTCTAAAGAATTAATAAAAAATTCAATTATTGGTATGGCTAAAGAAGGAAATGATATAGCAATGAAATTCTGTGAAGATAAAGGCTGGAATATTAAATAGGGTTAAAAAATTAATTACATTTCACTCCCCCTATCTTTATTGTTTTTATCTGCAATTTTTGATTTGGTATTCTTTATTGTTTAAAAAGAAATCTTAACGCCCGCCCAAGTTTTATTTATTATTATTATCATATATGTAAATATAAAAAAATCGTTGACAATAAAGTATTCATATATTATCATATATAAGCAACTGGATAGTTATTGTTATTTTCATTAAAAATATTTTGAAAAACAAGCTAAACCTATTTATGCAAAAATGAAATGTAGTAAAGTCATATATTTTATTTTTACATAAATAGGTTTTTTTATTTTTTAGGAGAAGTCCTTATGAAAATAGGAAAGATACTCAATAATAATGTAGCTGTTATTTTTGAAGAAGATGGCAAAACAGAAAAAATTGTTATGGGAAAAGGTATAGCTTTTTCTAAGAAAATTGGAGATATTATAGACGAAGAAAAAATTGATAAAACTTTTCTATTAGAAAATTCAGATAATAATAATAAATTGCAGCAGCTATTAAAAGATATACCCATAGAATATTTTCATGCAGTAGAAAAAATTATTGAATATGCTAAAACTAAAACTGAAAGAAGTTTAAACGACTTTTTATATATTACTTTAATAGATCATATATACATGACTGTATTAAGAAGTAAAGATGGGATAAAAATAAAAAACATCATGCTTTGGGATATAAAAAAATTTTATAAAGATGAATATGATATAGGCTTAAAGGCTTTGAGTATTATAGAAAAAGATTTTAACATAAAGCTTCCAGAAGATGAGGCAGGTTTTATAGCTTTACACATAGTTAATGCTCAAACCAATAGTGATTTTAATTGTATAGATGAAATGGGAAATATTACAAAACTTATACAAAAAATAGTAATGATAGTAGAAAGACATTTTGATATAAAGTTTAATGAGGATTCTGTTTATTATAATAGATTTTTAACGCATTTAAAATTTTTTGCTTTGAGGCTATTTCAAAAAAATATTTATAATGGTAAGGAAGATGAAGATTTGCTTGAAATAGTTAAATTAAAATATAAAGATGCTTATGAATGCACTTTAAAAATAGCAGAATATATTTCACTTTCTTATTTTTATGATATAAGCGATGAGGAGAAACTGTATTTAACTATACATATAGAAAAAGCAAAAAGGCGTGAGTAAAAAGTATTTATAGGGTTTTTAATATATATATATATTTGGATGGTGACATTAAGTTGGCCAAACCTTCAATTATTAAAAAAATTATTAAATTGGAGGATAAGCTGATGGGAAAATATGAATCATTAGCAAAAGAAATCATTAAAAATGTAGGAGGGAAAGAAAATATTAATTCTCTTACTCATTGTGTTACTCGATTAAGATTTAAATTAAAAGATGAGAGTAAGGCAAATGATGAAGTATTAAAAAATATGGACGGTGTTGTTACGATAATGAAAAGCGGCGGACAATATCAAGTAGTGATAGGCAATCACGTGGCAGAAGTTTATGCTGATGTTTCAAGTGTTGCTGGAATAGAAAACTCCTCATCAAATGACGATGATGCAAATAAAAATACAAGTTTATTTAATAGAGCGGTTGATACAATATCTGGAATATTTCAGCCTATATTAGGTGTAATGTCTGCATGCGGTGTATTAAAAGGTATTAATGCTCTTTTTATTGCTTTAGGTCTTTATACTAATAAATCAGGCTCTTATATACTTATAAATGGTATGGGAGATGCTTTATTTATGTTTCTTCCTTTGTTTTTGGGTTTTACTTCAGCTAAGAAATTCAATTTAAAACCTACAATAGGATTGGCAATAGGTGCTGCTATGTGTTATCCTTCTTTGCAATTAAATACCTTATTAGGAAGCGGTGAGCCTTTATATACATTGTTTAATAATACAATATTCTCTTCTAATGTTTATCTTAATTTCTTTGGCATACCTATTATTTCTATGAATTATACTTCAACTGTTATTCCTGTTATATTTGTTGTTTATTTTGCTTCAAAATGTGAAAAGTTTTTTAGCAAAATAGTACCTGATGTTGTAAAATTCTTTGTACTTCCTATGCTTGTAATATTTGTTTCTTTATCTGTAGGATTTATAGTAATAGGGCCTGTTACAACTTTTGCTTCGCTTGTAGTTTCAAAAATAGTATTTACTATAAGAGATTTCAGTCCTTTAGTTTCTGGCGCTATAGTTGGAGCTTGCTGGCAAATATTAGTTATATTCGGTATGCATTGGGCTTTTCTTCCAGTTCACTTTAATAATATTATTACATTAGGATATGATACTATAATAACTCCTTATTTCGGTTCTACATTCGCTACAGTAGGAGTTGTATTCGCTATTTTATTAAAGACAAAAAATAAAAAACTTAAAGATGTAGCTTTCCCAAGCGGAATATCTGCTGTATTTGGTATAACTGAACCTGCTATTTACGGAGTTATATTGCCGTTAAAAAAACCTTTTATAGTAAATTGTGTGGTTGCGGGTATAGTTGGAGCTTTCTTTGGTTTATTTGATTTGCATAAATTCTTTATGGGCGGACTTGGTGTATTTGCATTTCCCGGCATGATAAATCCAGATGGAACTCATACAAATTTAATTATTTCTGTAATTGGAGCTTTGGCTGCTGTTGTTTTAGCTTTTATCATTACTTGGATAATATATAAAGATAAACAGTCTGCAACAAATAGCGATAATAATGAACATATTGACATAAATCAAAATAACTCTAAATTGTTAGAGAAAGAAACTATATTCAGCCCATTAAAAGGGAAATTATTGAAATTAAAAGATTCAAAAGACGAAGCTTTTGCTTCTGAAAGTTTAGGCAAAGGTGCTTTAATAATACCAGAAGAAGGAAAGGCTGTATCCCCTGTAAATGGAACTGTTACTACTGTTACACCAACACTTCATGCCATCGGAATAACTTCTGAAAGCGGTATAGAAATATTAATACATTTAGGAATTAACACTGTAGAATTAAACGGAAAACATTTTAAAAGCACTTTAAAAGAAGGTGATAAAGTTTCTGTTGGAGATATTTTAATAGAGTTTGATATTGATTCAATTGTTAAAGAAGGCTATTCAATAGAAAGTCCAATCATCATAGTAAATACTAATGAGTATTTAGATGTATTAGAAACAGAATATGATGTTAATATAAATTATAAAGATTCAATATTAACAGTAATAAAGTAAATTATTATTTATATATCGAAAATTTTTAAATTTGTTAATTGATACACTTTGTGTAGAATTTTGAACTTTGTTGCCTCACAAAAAAGTTCAAAAAAACGCAATTACTGAAACTTTATATTTTAAAAATATGTATTAAACATAGATTATAATCTAAATTTAGACAAAATACAGGAGTTAAAAAATATGGCTTTTGACAAAAACTTTTTATGGGGCGGTGCTACTGCTGCTAATCAGTGTGAGGGTGGTTTTGATAAAGACGGCAGGGGGCTTGCTAACGTTGATGTTTGTCCTATTGGTGAGGATAGAATAAAAGTAATATCTGGAAAAATGAAAATGTTTGATTTTGATGATAAGCATTATTATCCTGCTAAACTTGGTATTGATATGTATAATCATTACAAAGAAGATATTAAACTTTTTGGAGAGATGGGGTTTAAAGTTTATCGTTTATCTATTGCTTGGAGCAGAATATTTCCGAAAGGCGATGAGAAAACACCTAATGAAAAAGGTTTATTATTCTACGAAAATATTTTTAAAGAGTGCCATAAATATGGAATAGAGCCTTTAGTAACTATTACACATTTTGACTGTCCTATGCATTTAATAAAAGAATACGGCGGCTGGAGAAACAGAAAATTAATTGATTTTTATGAAAACCTTTGCAGAACTTTATTTAATAGATACAAAGGTCTCGTAAAATATTGGATAACTTTCAATGAAATAAATATGATACTTCATCTTCCTTTTATGGGAGCAGGACTTTATTTTGAAGAGGGAGAAGATGAAAACAAAATAAAATATCAGGCAGCACACAATGAATTAGTTGCAAGTGCGTTGGCTGTAAAAATAGCTCATGAAACAGACAGTAACAATAAAGTAGGTTGTATGTTTGCTGCTGGAAGTACATATCCTTTTGACTGTAAGCCTGAAAATGTATGGGAAGCTTTATGCAAAGATAGAAAAGAGTATTTCTTTGTAGATGTTCAGGCACAGGGAAAATATCCTAATTATGCTTTGAAAATGCTTGAAAGAAATAATTGCATGCCTAAAATGGAGCAAGGAGATTTAAAACTATTAGAAGAAAATACTGTAGACTTTGTTTCTTTCTCATATTATCATACAAGATGTGTGAATATTCATGATGATACTCAAACTTCTGCTGGTAATGTATTTGCTTCTGCTAAAAATCCATATCTTAAATATACCGATTGGGGTTGGTCAGTTGATCCTTTAGGACTTCGCACAACTTTGAATGAAGTTTATGACAGATACAGAAAACCTTTGTTTATAGTAGAAAATGGAATTGGTGCTGTTGACACAGTAAATGAAAATGGTGAGATTATAGATAATTATAGAATAGATTTTCACAGGGACCATATAAAAGTTATGAAAGATGCTGTTGAGATAGACGGTGTTGATTTGATGGGATACACTACTTGGGGCTGTATTGATTTAGTTTCTGCAAGTTCTGGAGAGATGAAAAAGAGATATGGTTTTATTTATGTTGATTTAGATAATGAAGGCAAGGGCACTTTAAAAAGAACTAAGAAAAAATCTTTTGATTGGTATAAGAAGGTTATAGCATCTAATGGTGAAGATTTAGATTAATTATCACGCACGGTGAGTAAAATTTAGAATATATGTTTATTAAAAATTATAATTTACATTATATAAAAAATATATTTACCGTGCGTTAATAAAAATACACTAATCTAATAAACGCTTGGGCGGGTGTGCTTTTATTAAATGAGCATTAAAAATAAATAAAATAATAATTGCAAATTAATGCAAAAAATTTTAAATGGCGGGAAATTAAAATAAAATTTTTTATATGATTCAAAATACAATTTCACTAAATTTTTTTATAACTATAATTCTAAAAAAAGAACTATATATAGCTTTTAATATTTTAAATTTAAATATTTTTATATAAATTAATAGATAAAAATCAAAATATTGTTTATAATATTAATGTGGGTTTGTATTATGAAAGAAATTATATTCAATATAATATTAGTTTCTATAACTTTTCTTATTGTATATAAATGTTATAAAACTAGTACAACTATAGTATTGTATACTGTAAAGACAAAATATAAATTTTACAAGATTCTTCACAAATACTATAATATATTTTTTATAATTTTATTTATTATATCCTTATTTTCTTTTGCTTTTATATATTTTCATCATACCAACAACGTAGAAAAAAGATTTGATAAAGCTCTTAAATCATACGAGCAAAGCCTATCAAATATATTTAATAATTTATCAATAGAAACAAATAATTATACAAATGAAAGCATAGCATCTAATACATCTTCATTATGCACAAAGGACAGAATATCAATAAATAATAACAATATTATAAATATGAGTGAAGAAGATAGTTTTGATGAATTAGAAAGATCTTTTGAAATAGGTTTAGATTTATTAAAGGCATCACTTTCAGAAATAATGAAAAACTCAAATGATGTTCTCACGTTCTGGTTTGCTTTTCTATCAGTGATAATGGTTGTATTTACTTTTGCAGGAATTTTAATTAATAATAATGTTTTGGAACAATCAAAAACTCAATTAAAACTTATAGAGAAAGAGGCAAGAGAATCATTAAAAAATATAAAAGAAGAAAGTAAAATAGAAACGAAAAAATTAATAGATGAGAATAAGAAAAATATACAAATATCAAATTTATTTAATTTAGGTATTCAAGCTATCAATAATAAAGATTATAAATTATCTGAAAAATATTTTTCAGATATTATTAATTTAGATAATAGTAATTCAGCAGCTTACAATAATAGAGGTATTTCTAAATACTATCAGAATCAATATGATAAATCTATAGAAGATTATAATGAGGCTATAAGATTAAATCCTAATTATTCAACTGCTTATAATAATAGAGGTATTTCTAAAAATTCTAAGGGTAAATATGATGAAGCTATAGAAGATTATAATGAGGCTATAAGATTAAATCCTAATTACTCAGAAGCTTATAATAATAGAGGTGTTTCTAAACATTATCAAGGTAAATATGATGAAGCTATAGAAGATTATAATGAGGCTATAAGATTAAATCCTAATTATTCAAAAGCTTATTTTAATAGATATAAAGTTAAATCATTATTATTAGCAAAAATAGTTGATGAAAATTCAGAAGAATACAAAAAATCTTTTGATGATGCTTATAATGATTTAGATACGGCATTCAATTTAGCTAATAAACAATTGAAAGAAACAATAAAAAATCATGTTATTGATAAAGCTAAATCAGATGATAAAATCGCAGAAAAATTCTGTAAAGAAAAAGACTGGAATATAAATTAAAAAATTTAATTACATTCCCCACCCTCTATGTTTTTTGCTTTTATCAGAACTTCTTAGCTTTGTATTTTCTTATTATCTAATAAGAAATTATAACGCCCACCCAAGTTTTGTTTAATAAAAAAATTATTGACCGCACGCAGAGTGTATTGAAAATATACGCTTATTTCAAATTGTAATTTCAACTATATACAAAAATGCATTCACCGTGCGTTCATAAATTTCATATTAATGAATTTTTGCTCTAATTAAATAACAATTATTTTTATTGTATCTCGTTTATAACCACATCTGCAGAAATACCATATTTACCTTTTAGAGCTTCGTATGCATCTTTTGAGCCTTTAGGTACATTTATAGTTTTTAAAGGAGTATCTTTAAAAATATCATTTCCATTCATTGAAGGAGGATTAGCTGACAAAAATGTTATGCTTGTTAATAACGGGCATGTATAAAAAGCTGAATCCTCAATATTTTTAACACTAGCAGGTATAGTGATAGTTGATAATTTACTACACCAACCAAAAGCAGAGTTCCCTATAGTTGTTAATTTTGGATTTGCACCTTCAAACACAACATTTTCAGCACCGCTACATGCATAAAAAGCTAAATCCTCTATAGAAGCAACAGACTCTGGTATAGTTATAGTTTTTAATCCAGAACAGCTTGTAAAAGCAGATTTAGGTATAACACTTAAATTTTTAGACAATTTTAAAGTTTGTAATTGCCTACATGCCTCAAATGCCTCTTTTCCTATACTTGTTACAGAATCAGGCATATCAATACTTTCTATAGCAGAAATTTCAAAAGCATAATCATTTATAGTTTTTAATCCATCAGGTAAATTAATATTTTTTACTTTTGTATTGAAAAAAATACTGCTTCCTATTTCTTGTAAATTTTTAGGCATATTTACTTCTGTTAAAACTTTACAATCAAAAAATACTTCATCTCCCAAAACAGTTATATAATCAGGTAGAATAACTTTTGTTATGTTATAATACATAAGTGCAGTATTTACTAATATATAATCAGGGAGTTTATTATTTTGAAATGTCACATTTTTTAATGACACTATTATATTGTTAATGTCTTTAATCTCATTTATTATACCGCCAAGACTGTTAAATTTATCATAATTTTTTGTAGAAGTACCTGTAAATATTACTTTATATTCGCCCTTATCTTTATAATATTTTTCTAATGCAGCTTTTATGGTTTCTGCTGTGGCAGTATCTATATCTATGCCGTATTTTTCTACATCTTCATCTGTAGTAGGCGTATTATTATTGCCTCCAGAAGATGCTCCTCCCTCTGATGTATCAGGAGAAGTTGATTGGCTTTTGCATGATAAGAACAAAGCCAAAATTAAAATTATTACTTTTTTCATTCTTAATCCTTATTATATAAATATAACAAAAAATATTATTTAACCAATAATTTTATTAAACCTCTTTATTTTTAAAACAAGCTCAACGCACGCAAAGAAAAACTTAAAATATAATTTTATTAAGAATTGAATTTGAATTATAAACAAAAATACGCCTACCGTGCGGTGAATAAATTATTGGTTTAATCAAGTTTTTTGTGCCAATTATTCAATATTATATATACGAATTCCGAATTTGTAATAAGGCTAAAACTATATTTGAGGAATATTTATTATGCGTTATTTTAGTTTGATTTTTATACTTATTTTTAATATATCTTTTTTATTTTCTCAAAATACTAATACTGGTAAATTGGACCAATTATTAGATTATGCTAATACAGGCAATATTAATGGAATAAAAAGATTAATATCTGATGGTTCTATTTCTAGTTATATAAATTTTGGAGATATGCAGGGGCATAATGCTTTAATAACAGCTACTTTTAGAGGTTATAAAGATATAGTTGTTTTGCTATTATCTCAAAAAATAGATGTTAATGCTAGCTGTATACATGGAAAAACTGCTTTAACTTATGCAGCAGAAAACGGATATGTTGATATAGCTTCTTATTTACTTGCTAAAAATGCTAATCCAAATATAAAAGTTAATAATGGCACTACAGCTTTACTTCAAGCAGCTGGAAAAGGGTATTATTCTATAACAGAAATGATTATTAATGCTGGTGCTGATGTTAATATGTCTGGACTTTATATTAATCCAGATGATGCTAATTATAATATGACTCCTCTTATGGTTGCTGCCTATAATAATCATGATGATATAGTTAAATTATTGCTTGATAATGGAAGCGAAATAAATAAAGTTAATAATGTTGGAGCTAATGCTTTATTTTATGCTATAGCTAAGGGCAATGGAGAAGTGGCTAAAATGCTTCTTGAGAGAAATGCCGATGCCAATGTAGTATCTAGTTATGGATATTACGGCAATATTACAACACTTGCTTTAGCTTCATCTTTAGGGTTAAATGATATAGTGTCATCACTTTTAATAGGTAAGGCTGACATTAATTATAGAATGGCTGATGGAAGAACTGCTTTAATATGGGCTAGTATATCTGGTAAGAAAGATATTGTTTTATCATTAATTAATGCTAATGCTGATGTTAATATTAAAGATAATGACGGTAAAACAGCTTTAATGTTTGCAGCAGAGAATGGCGATTATGATTCGGTTCAATATTTACTTGACGGCAATGCAGATTTAAGTATAGTAGATAATTTATCAAAAAATGCTTTAATGTATGCTATGGAAAACGGAAACACTGATATAGTGGATTTAATTACAAAAAGAAGCTTGGTGAAGAAATAATTTATTAAAATATAGAAAGTGTATGGGGTTTGGATTATATAAAAAGGCTTTGAACTATATGTTTAAAGCCTTTTGTATTGTGTAATTATTATTATTGTTTTGTAATTGTACCAGTATGAAGTTTGTTGCCATCATCTATACTGTAAGAACCAGTTTTATTATCACTATTAAACATTAATGTTAAAGTTAAAGTTAATGTTGATGTTGAATATGTTAATATTACATCATATGTTTCATTTCCTTTATCCATAGCATTATTGCCATTAAAATCTACTCCTTTAGTATTTACATTTACAGAACCATCTTCTTTTATTGTAATAGTGCCGCTTCCAGTTCCTCCTGTACTACTATCTTCTTTAAAATCCCAAGTACCAGCATGTTTAGCTATGCCTTGAGCAGTCTGTGTTCCATCTCCTGTTTTGTCTGCATTGCTGCAGCTTACAGCTAAAACAGTCACTAAAAATAAAACCGAAATTAAACTTAAAAATTTTTTACTCATATTTTACTCTCCTTTTTTATATTTTATTCATTAATTATTTTTGATATAGTTCCTTCTCCAATAAAGTCATCATATATAGTACCAGAATTATCAGATTCAAAAGTAATAGTTACTATAGAAGGATCTACAGTTGAGCCATGTTGTACATTCATAGTATATTTATTTCCAGAACCTTGTACATTTTCAGCCTTTCTTTCTCCTGCAGTATCTTTTATAATTACTATTCCATTAGTACCTATAATAATATCATAAGTAGTCATACCATTATCAAATGTAGCTGTCCAAGTGCCTGCATATTTAGCTATGCCTTCAGGAGTTTGAGTTGTACCGCCGTCACCTGTTTTGTCTTTATTGCTGCAGCTTATAGTTAAAACACTCATTAAAAATAAAACCAAAATTAATATTTTTTTACTCATAATTTCATCCTTTTTTATTTTAAAATAAAAGGCTTTGAACTAGATGTTTAAAGCCTTTTAATTTTTAAATTAAATATTTATTGTTTTTGTTTAGACATATTACCACTTCCACTACTTTCAGGGTTATCAGATATAGATAGAGTGAAACTTCCACTATTATCATTAATAAATTTCAAAGTGAGAATATATACACTGCTATCTGGACCATTTGGTGTAAATTTAACCTCATATATTTCATTACCTTTGTCTGTAATATCGTTAATTGATGTCTGTTGTTCTGCTCCAATATTAAGGTCTATAGTACCATCATTTTTTATTGTCATAGTCATATTAGCTTGTCCTTGTTGCTGATTAGGAGTAAGTGTCCAAGTACCTTCATAATACCATAAACCTTTGTTTCCGCCATTTTGTTTTCTTATAATTCCAGTTCCCCAAAATTCAGAACTATCAGTTATAGTACCTGAAGTTCCATCATTAAATGTAATTGTTATAGTATCATTTTCATCTGAAATACGCTTTATTTTCATAGTATATGTATTTCCATTTTCTGTTATATCTGTAGCTTCTTTTTTAGTGAGTGAACCATCATCTATAGTTACTGTTCCATCATTACCTATAATAACCTCATAACTATTAACATCACTAAATTTAGCTGTCCAAGTGCCTGCATATTTTGCTATGCCTTGAGGAGTTGGAGTTGTACCGCCGTCACCTGTTCCGCCTGTGCCGCCATTTCCGCTATTATTATCACCGCTTCCTGTTTTATTTGCATTGCTGCAGCTTAAAACAAGAATACTGCTCAAAAACAATATACTAACCAACCTTAAAACTCTTTTACTCATATTTTACTCTCCTTTCTTACTTTTATTAAATATAACAAAAATAAATCATTTTTTCAAATTAATTTTTATTATAATTCCTTATATTTAATACTTATATTATATATAAAAAAATGGATTATTATGAATAAATACAGCAAAAAAACAGAAATCAAAATATATAATTTTATAAAAAAAAATAACCCGACAATCGAAGAAATAGCTAATGAATTAAATATAAGCTATGATAAATTAAAAAGCTATATCAATAAATCTAGTAAAAAATATAAGAAAACTCTAATAAAAAAAATTAGAAAAGCAAAAGATGAATATTTTATTGACGCTAAAATAAAAATAGAAAATGCATTAATAAAAAAGTCATTAGGATATTATAGCAAGGATATTATAAAAGAAATAAAAATAGATAAAGAAGGCAATGAGTCTAAAACAAAAAAAATAGTTTATAAATATAATCCGCCAAGCGAAAGAGCAATAATAGTTTTTCTTGAATTATTAAAAAAGCGCAATGATAAAAGATTAGAATATATAAGAAAAAAAATAGAAGAGAAAGAAGATAATAATAGAATTAATATAAGAGTAGGGTTTAATAATTAATAAAAAACCTATGCTAAAGAACAGCATAGGTTTAAAAAGGGACGAAAGAAAATAATTTGTATATAATATTATAGAAATATTATTTTACCCTAGCACCTTTACCTCTTACTCTTAATTTTGTAGAGAAACCAGATTTTACAATCTCATATCTAGGCATAATTAAAAAATCATAATTTGTATCTTTCAATGCTTCTGCTATAAGCTGTTCTTTCAAAGTTTCATCTCCAGAATCATATGGAAGCTCTGCTGTTAAAACTTCACCTACTACAATATCATCTCCTGTAAGCTGCAAACTTTGAGGTATATTATCTACAGTTGCTATTGTTGAACAAGATAAAAAAACTAAAGCAAATAATACTGCTGCGGCAACATAAAAAGATTTTTTCATTTATATATCTCCTATTCTTTTGTTTTTTTGAATTATATAAAATTTTCTAAAAAGTTGATTTGAAGTATTAAAAAAAATTAAATACTTCAAAAAAAAATTAGTTTTTTGTTAACGCACGGTAAGCATAGTTTATAAATAAAACAAATTTTGCTTAATAATTAAATTTATGTTTTTTTATTTTCACACCGTGCGTATAAGATTTCTTATAATTACTTATAATTTTTACACATTTGAGACAATTTATGAATATTGATATAAACATTTTAAAACCTTTTGAAAAATGGATTAACACTGAAAAACGACTAAAAATAGCATTCGGCGGACGAGGCGGCGGAAAAAGTGAATCTATTGCAAGAATATTAATAGCTAAAAGCTTTGAAATTAATGGAGTGATATTATGTGCGAGAGAGATTCAAAAATCTATTTCATACTCAACCTACCCTCTTCTTATAAGCATTATAAAAGAACTCAATTTAAATGAATTTTTTATAGTAAAAAGAAATGAGATAATAAATAAAATTACAAACTCTAAGTTTATATTTTTAGGAATTAGAGAATGTTCTATAGAAGAGATTAAATCTATTTATAATGTAAGAATATGTTTTATAGAAGAAGCCCAAACTCTCACACAAAGAAGTTATGAAATATTAGAGCCTTCCATAAGGGCAGATAAAAGTGAAATATGGCTTGCATTTAATCCCCGTTTTGAAACTGATTTTATTTATAGGGTTGTAAGTCAATTTAATTTAGATAATAAGGTTTATAGAGATAAAACAAACAAAGAGTATTATTATAAAGAATATGAAGATTCTAATATATTAATTACTTTTATTAACTATGACGGCAATTATTATTTTAGCGAAATATTAAATAAATCAAGATTATCCACATTAAAACTTATGCCAAAAATGTATGAACATATATGGCTTGGCAAAATTAAAAATAAACAAGGAAAAGTTTTTTTATATTCAAAATTAAAGTTCTATGATGAAAATAAAGAAAGAGAGAAAATATATTCTTATGAGCATAAAGCAATAGTAGACCCTGCATTTGGTGAGTATAATTGTTTTACTGCTGTTATAGTTTATACGCAAATAGGTAACGATATTTACTTGATAGACAGCGGGCTAATGCGTAATGATTCAAACTCAACAACTGATGAAGGCATCACAAATTTTTTAGTAAGCAGAAATGTAAAAAAAATATTCTGCGAAAGTAATTTTGCTCAAAAGGAATTAGTAAAAAGACTTGAGAAACATTTTGAAGTAACGCCTTTTTTTGTGCATAAAAATAAAATAGAGAGAATAGTAAATGCAAGTTATGTGATATATGAAAGAGTATATTTTCCTATAGGCTGGCAGGAAGTACCTGATGGTTCTGACACAGATAAATGGCTTCAAACAAATAACGGACGCGGATATATAGCTCTTCGTCAATTGCTTAATTTTGATGATTCTATAACCAATATTAAAGGAGATGTTTTTAGTTATTTGGATTTTCCAGATGCTTTATCAAGCTTAATAAGTTTTGGAATGGAAGAGACAGAAGATAATGAAAAAATTGAAGAGGATAAAGATAATAGTTTGATGGATTTTATTTTTGGGAATTAATTTTTTATAAATTTTTTGTTGTTTTTTCCCGCATCAAAAAGTGCAAGTTCTATAGTTTTATAAGTATTCTAACTTCATATATAATAGTTTTTTATTCAACTTTTACCGCCGCAAAAAGTTGCAAAAAGTGCCAACATTTTAACTATATATGTTGGAATATAATTAAATATAAAAAATAATACCATATGTTTTCAGATATACTTCATAAAAATGCAGCCTTTTTGCTTCTTTGTGGCAACAAAAGAAGTGGGGTGCGGGGCAAAGCCCTGCAAATATTTTAGTTAAACAAATAATTTTTTATATTAATGTATGTTTTGTTTTATTCAACTTTTTCCCGCAGCTACGCGGTGCGGACTTCGTCAAAGAACCAAAAAGTGCGAGTCTTATAACTTTATATCTTTGGAATATGTAAAACTAAAATAATATCTACATCTTGTAAATATATATAAAAAAGGAGCATATATGGATAATAATTTAAACTATATAAAAGAAATGAATGAAGAGCTTATTAAAACTCAAACTTATATAGGCAGTATTAATAATGCTATCGGTGTTGAATTAAAAGAAAGTTCTAATGTTGCTGCTGACTCTATTAATTTAATTAAAGAAAATATAAACAAAATAGATATAAAAAGTTTCTCTTCTGATATTAATAGTATACTTTCAAGCACATCAACTTTGTACGGAAGTATATCATCAAGTTTTTTTTCATTTTTTGATTATGACTTGAGTATTTATGACAATGCTATAAATGATGCAAAACAAAAGCTTGAAGAGTTTAATAATTATCAAAATGAACTTAGAGAAAGCAACAAAGAAAAAGAAGAAGAGTATTATAATGATTTTTTAGCTCGCTTAGATGAGGAATTAGAACTTGCTATAGAAAATGATGATTTGATGAGTGCTGAGGCTATAAGAATAAAAAAAGAAGAAATAGCAAAAAAAAGAGAAGAAGAAAATAAATTATTATTATTAGAAAAAGAAAAGAATGAACAAAAAGAATTATTAGAGAGAAACTTAGCAGAGGCTGAATATAAAAAAGATTATGCTAAATGGGAAAATGAAGTAAAATTAGCGGAGATGGAAAAAAGTAAGGCTATTGCCGATGCTGTATTAATACCTTCTCTTGCAATAGCAAAGTCTGCATTAGGTGTTGCTACTTCTTTTGCTGAGGGAGGTTTGGTTGGTTTTGCTGCAGGGTTGGCTGTTTCTGCTACAACTATTGCTTCTGCTGTTTCTGCTGCTTCTGGAATAGTATCTTCAACAAATGCTTTAGACAGTGTAAAATCTAATCCCCCTACCCCTCCAAAGTTTGCTTTTGGCACTACAGGTTACACTATACCAGAGGGAGGTACTGCTATAGTTGGAGAGATGGGGGCTGAACTTGTTAGAAATAATGGAGGTAAAATCACCGTTCAAAGTAATGCACAATTAAATGATAATTATAATTCAAAAGATGGTATGCATATAGAAAATGTGATTTTTAATGTATCTCAAGTATTAACAGAAGAAGAAGTTTATAAGTATATGAATGATTATAAATATAGAAACTCACAAATGTATGTAAGATAATTAATAAAATAATATATATAAAGTATTAAAATATATTATTTAATTTTGAAGCATAAGCAATTTTATATTATGTTAATTTGAATAAAAAATCACAAAAAAGTTTTACAAAATGCATTTTTTCCTGTTTTTTATAGACAAATTGTAGGTTTTGTCCTAAATTTATCAAAAATCATATTGACATTTTCTAAAAATTCCATATATTTAAAGCTATGAGTAATTAGTTCTCTTAAGTGAGGACATTTTCATTTATTTTTTGTTTTAGGAGTTAATGCCCTAATGGGTGTAACTATAAAAAAATTTAGGAGAAAAAAAATGAAAAAGGTTTTATTAACCGCTATGGCTTTATTGACTATAGCAAGCACATCAGTATTTGGTATGTACGGTGCAGATTCTGATTGGATTGATTTCCTTGTACACGGTAATCAATTAAGAGCAAGAATGAATCAATTTGGATTCGTTTTAGGTAACGATATGATTAGAGGTACATTTGGTCTTAATTCTGAAGGTACTACTTTAGGTGCTATAATGAATACTACTACAGTTACTCCAAATGGTGGAACTACTAAACAATTCTTTAATTTCCTTCCTACAGTTTCTGCAGGTATAGGTTATACTTCTGATGTATTTGGTATTGGTCTTGGTTATAACTATACATATAAACATGATGTTGTACCAGCTCAAACTAAAAATGGTTATGGTCTAAGCATACACACTCCTGTATTAGCTATAAACGCTATGAATGACAGCTTAAGAATAGCTATACCTGTACAAATAGCTATGAAAAATGGTGATATACCTAATGTTTCAGATAGCACAAAATATATGGGTATAAGCATGGACCCACAAATTAGATACTATACTGGCATTGAAGCTATCAATGAAATAAGACTTTATGTTTATTATGGTATGAATCAATATACTGGTCAAGATGGTACAAAACAAACAGCTTCTTCATTTGGTTTTGAATTAAGACCATATTTTGGTGCTACAGTAGGCGATGTTGCTCTTAAACCTTTTGTTAAAATTGGTTATGACACTGCTTTAGATGCTAAAGGTAAATCTACTGCTGTTCCTGCTTCTACTAGAGTATCATCTAGTTCAGTTGTTTATTATAGTGCACCTGTAGCTGGAGATACTACAACTGTTACTTATGATTCTAACCCTTGGGAATTAAGATTAATTCCTACTTTAGGTTTATCTGCTAACAGCGATATAGTTTCTCTTTACTTAGAAGCTGGTGTAGGTTATGTTGCTAATGATACAGGTCGCAAATTGGATGCTGGAAGATATGGAATAACACATAAATTAGGTTGGAGCTCTTACGGTGAGATTTATATCACTCCTGTTAAAGATTTGGAATGGTATTTCGAAGCTGAAATTGGTAACTATAATTTAGATAATCTTGAGACTGCTGGAACTATTGGAGGAGATTTTAACGTTCAGTTCAATGCTTCTACTGGTATTACTTGGTATTTACCTGCTCTATAATAGAGTATTAAAAGCTTAAAAAGACAAGGGGGGCTTGATTGCGCCTCCCTTTTTTATTGCATAAAGTGCAAGTGTTTTGGCTTTATATGTTTAGAATATGTAAATCTAAAACAATATATATTTTATATATATAAAAAGTTGGGATTAATGAAATGCAGTCTTTTTGGTTCTTTGTGCCACGTCTTACCTAAAGGTACTTCCTAGGGTCGCCGACACTCCCTTCGGTCGCAAAAGAAGTTGGGTACACCCTATAGACACGCTTCGCAGGCTGGATAGCCACCGAAATATAAAAACAAAAAATTAATAAACTTAAATATTAAATATTATCTATTTCCTCTATGCTTAAGCCTGTTAGCTCAGCTATAGTTTTTGTATCCATTCCCTTATCTTTCATTGCTTTTGCTATTATCAATGTGCTATATTTTTTACCTTCTTCTCTGCCTTCTTCTCTGCCTATTCCTATGCCTTTTTCTATGCCTTTTTCTATGCCTTGCTCTATACCTTTCTCCCATTCTCTATGAAGTGTTTCTCTTTGGAAATATTCTTCTGCTTCCTTTATCTTATATGCATCAAGTAAGGGATTTTCTGATATAAATGATTTGCATTTTTTATCTACTTCATCAAATATTGTATTTTCTTTTATTAGGTTTGACATTCTCTCGCCTCCAATAAAAAATTTGTACCAACTATTTAAATCTTTATTTAATTTTTTATCATAATTAAATTTCGGCAATTCCAAAAAATGAAATTGGCAATGGTCTGTAAGTATTTTATTGTGTTTTAATTCTTTTAATATATAACAGCTATAGCAATCTTCTATGCCGTCAAATAAGACAAAATCTAAAATATTGATGCTTATAACAGGAAGAAGTTTATTATAATCATCTCCTTTATTTAGGTTTAAACTATAATTGCTAGCCCAATAAAATAATGTTCTCTTAATAAAAGTTTCATTGCCTTGCAGCTGTATCTCTATTATAACAACTTCACCTGTGTCGGATGTGCATTTTATATCCACCACGCTTTCTTTTGAATTAAGATATTTCTGCAAATTAAATGGGTTTAATATCTCTAAAGTTTCAAAAGTTTTGAAGTTCAAATTATCCATAACAGCATTAACAAAATTTAATACTATTTTTTCATTTCCAAGATTTGAAAAAAGATATCTTACAAAACAATCATTCTTTTTGTTTAATGTATCTACAGTGATGTTAAACTCATTCATAAATATATTATAGCAAAATAGAAGCTAAAAGTCAAAAACACTGTTATTTTAATATTCAATTAAAAAATATCTTTTATGATGATAGTCTCATCTCTTCCAGCTCCAACAGACACTATTGATATTTCTGTGTCAATTACTTCGCTTAATCTTTTTAAGTATTTTTTAGCATTTTCTGGAAGTTTATCATATTCTCTAATGTTTGTAGTGCTTGTTTTCCAACCGTCAAACTCTTCGTATACAGGTTCAACTTTTGAAAGTATATCCAAATCTGCTGGATAATCTTCTAATATTTCGCCGTTATATTTGTAGGCAACACATATTTTTAGTTTATCCAATTCATCTAATATATCAAGCCTTGTAATAGCTATAGAATCAAGCCCATTAACATAAGAAGCATATTTTACAACACAAGCATCAAGCCATCCGCATCTTCTTGCTCTTCCTGTAACAGTACCGTATTCTCCGCCCTTATCTCTTATAAACTGCCCAACATCATCAAAAAGCTCTGAAGGGAAAGGACCCTCCCCAACTCTTGTAGAATAAGCCTTAACAACCCCTATAACATTATCTATCTTTCTCGGTCCAACTCCAGAACCAGTACAAGCACCTCCCGCAGCAGGATATGATGATGTTACAAATGGGTAAGTTCCATGGTCTAAGTCAAGCATTGTAGCCTGAGCACCTTCAAATAATATGTTTTTCTTTTCTTTTATTGCTTTATTTAATATTGTAGTAGTGTCAGCAACATAAGGTCTTAATCTATCAGCATATTCTAAATACTCTTTCAATAACTCTTCGTAATTAATTCCTTCATGATTATAAAGCTTTTTAAGAAGTTTATTTTTAAGTTCAACATTAAACTTTAATTTTTTAGCAAATACTTCTTTATTCATTAAATCAACTATTCTTATACCTAAACGGCTTGCTTTATCCATATAACAAGGACCTATTCCGTTTTTAGTAGTGCCGAGTTTATTTTCACCCAAATCCTCTTCTTGAAGTTCATCTAATATTTTATGATAAGGCATAAGAACATGAGCTCTGTTAGATATTTTTAGATTAGACATATTAACTTTTTTTTCTATAAGACCGTCAATCTCACTTAAAAACACCTTAGGCTCTATTACAACACCATTACCTATAATACACACTTTATCTTTATGAAGTATACCAGAAGGAAGAAGCCTTAATTTATATTTTATATTATCAACAACAACGGTGTGTCCTGCATTACTTCCGCCCTGAGAACGAACCACATACTGAGCCTTATTAGCAAGATAATCAACAATTTTTCCCTTGCCTTCATCACCCCACTGTGTACCAACTATAATAACTGAAGCCATAAATATTTCCTCCTAAGTAAAATGTGTTTGTAAAAATATGTGTACAAACTTTTTATAAAAAACACACGAAAGATATTATATAAAAGAATTATCACAATTTCAAGCACTAAAAATCAATAAAGTTTTTATTTACTTTTGTTTTAATTGAATATATTATTGTTTTCTAAGAATTACAATATGCTCATTACACATAGTTTCTGATTTTTTGCCTGCTATATTTGTTGGTGAGTTTAATGATGGCATTACTTTGTTAATTATATTTCTATTAATTGTATAAACATAATCCATATTATATTTACTTGCAATTTCTGTTATTATCTTATCTGTTTTTAAAAGTTCTCCTTTAACAGTTCTGTTTGCAACCACCCAAAATTGATAAGCTCCTTTTTTAGTTTTTTTAGAAATTGAAGATATTGCTTTTTCTAAGTCTAAATAAAAACTATACACATCACCAGCGCGTTCTAAATCAATATTTTTAATAGACTTAAGTGATTTATTTAAAGTTTTACTTGGAATTGAAAATTCAAATCCTTTTTTAAACTTAGCTCCTCCCATCAATTTTTTATCAAGCGTCATTATTTCTTTTTGAGAAAGTTCAAATAAATCTAACCATTGAAGTGATAATCTGCTGTATTCTCCATAAGCAACCGTTGTTCTGCTGTCTCCATAAGGAGGAGATGTAATTACTAAATCAATAGATAAATCAGGAATACAAAATAAGTCTATAACATTATTATTAAATATTTTAACTTTTGAATTACTATTATTTTTTAAACAGGCTTCAACAAAACTATACATTTTTTCAATATTACTTTCTAAAATATAAGTGAATTCTTTTAATACATCTGGAGTAAAATTTTCAACTTTTATTGGAGACATTCTAAACATTTTAAACTCTCCGTTTCTGCGATTAGATACAATCCTAATTAATTCACTAAATGCCACAAATACAAAATTTCGTATATTTTCATTTTTGATTGTTAGAATATGTTTTTTAATCATTTGAAGCTGTAATATCACTCTCGGTTTAAACCAATAGCCAATATTTTTAAAATCAGGTACTTCAAAATTAATTTTATTTAATTTTATATATTCTCTAAGATATTTTGGAGCATTATCTCCCCAACCATTTTTTGATGTAATATCAATTTTTTTCTTACAATACTCATCTGCACCTTCATAAAAATTCATATTTTCATTATAATCATTATTAATATTTTCTAAAAAAACTGAAACTTCTTTTTTAAGCTCATGTATATTAAGTTTATTAGTTTTTACTTTTGAAATAAGTATAGCAAGCGGATTAATATCGTTTCCATACACTGTTTTAATATTAGCAAGCATACCTTCAACAAGAACTGTACCTGAGCCAGAAAATGGGTCAAGCAAAGAATCAACCTCCATAATTTGCTTAACTATATTAATAATATTTCTGCTTATAGGCGGTACCATTACAGCTGGATAATTATGTATAGTATATTCTTTTGTGTTTTCATTTTTGAAATCCCAATAATTGTTAGGAAGCTTTTTAAGTATAGATATTAATTTTTTATCTGTTTCTAACTGATGAGCTATTGTTTTTTGTTTCATAATTAATAGATTTTTTATATAGAGTTTCTTTATTCTAAATTAATAATAAATAAAATCAATAATAAAAAGGCTCAAACTTTTAAGTTTAAGCCTTTTATATTATAAATATATTAATAATTATTTTTTTGCTTTTTTAGATTTACTTGATGCTTTATCAGTTTTTTTATTTTGTTTATTTAATTTAAACATAAAGTCAAACACCTCTTTTACATCTTTTACAGGGTAGAAAATAAGAGAGCTTTTAACTTTATCAGGTATTTCATCTAAATCTCTTTTATTTTCAAAAGGTATTATAATATGCTTAATGAAACCTAATCTCTTAGCGGCTATAGTCTTTTCTTTAAGCCCTCCAATAGGAAGCACTTTTCCATTGAGAGAAAGCTCTCCTGTCATAGCAGTATCATTTCTAATAACTTTGTTCATAGCAAGCGATAATAAAGCAGTAGCCAAAGTAATACCCGCAGAAGGACCGTCTTTTGGAGTAGCACCTTCTGGTATGTGCAAGTGTATTATAGCGTCATTAAAATAATTCTCATCAACGCCGTAATTTTTAGCAACACTTTTTACATAGCTGTAAGCAATCTGCACACTCTCTGTCATCACCTCTCCAAGCTGACCTGTTATATTTATAGTGCCTGCATCTTTTTTCTCTTGTACTTTAATAGATTCTATAGTTAAAGTAGCCCCTCCCATAGAAGTCCAAGCTAAACCTATTGCATTTCCTGGTTTTAAATCTTTTTCTGTGAAGTCTTCTGTAAAGATTGGCTTTTTTAAGTACTTTTCTAAATCTTTAGAATCTATAGTTATATTATAATTTTCTTTGTTGTTTGATACTACATCGGCAGCAATTTTTCTGCATATTTTTTCTATCATTCTCTCGAAGTTACGAACCCCCGCCTCTCTTGCATAACCATTAACTATATTCTCTATAGCCTTGTTTGTAAACTTAACATTTTTAGCAATTAAACCATGTGCTTTTAATTGTCTTGGTATTATATATTTTGTAGCAATTTTTAGTTTCTCTTCCATAATGTAGCCAGAGAGCCTAATTACTTCCATTCTGTCAAGCAAAGGTCTTGGAATAGTGTCTAATGTATTTGCTGTTGTAATAAACAAAATATTAGATAAATCAAAAGGCAAATCAAGATAATGGTCTCTAAAAGAAGAGTTCTGTTCTGGGTCTAACACTTCAAGCAATGCACTTGAAGGGTCGCCCTGAAAACTTGCACCTAATTTATCTATTTCATCAAGCATTAAAACAGGGTTTTTAGATTTAACAATTTTTAAAGCCTCAATTATTTTACCAGGCATAGCACCAATATATGTTCTTCTGTGTCCTTTAATTTCTGCCTCATCTCTCATACCGCCTAATGAAAACCTAAAGAAAGGTCTGTCTAATGCCTCTGCAATGCTTTTTCCTATAGATGTTTTACCAACTCCCGGAGGGCCTACAAAACATAGTATTGAAGATTTTTTATTTGGGTTTAATTTTCTCACTGCCAAAAACTCATATATTCTCTCTTTTACATCTTCTAAGCCATAATGGTCTTTGTCTAATATTTTTTTGCTTTTTGTTATGTCTTCTCTCTCTTTGTTTTCTTTGTTCCAAGGGAGTGCAAACAATGTATCAAGATAATTTTTTGAAACAGTATACTCTGGAGAATGTGTATCTATTGTAGAAATTTTTTCTATTTCTTGCTCCATTCTCTCTCTTACTTCATCTACAATTTTTAGTTCTTTTAACTCTTTTTTATATTTATCTATATCTTTTTGTTTTGGGTCTGTGTCGTAGCCTAATTCTTTTTTTATCTCTTTTAACTGCTCTTTTAGAAAATAATCTCTCTGCTGTTTTTGTATTTTGGAGTTAATGCTTCCTTGAATTTTTTGCTGAAGTTTTGTTATCTCTCTCTCTTTTTGAAGAAGCAGTAAAACTTTTTCTAATCTCTCTTGTACATCAAAAGTTTCTAATATTTCTTGCTGACTGGCTCTTTCAACATTTATCATAGAAGTTACAAAATCTGCTAATTTACCCGGGTCATCAACATTCACCATAGTAAGACGCATCTCTTCTGTAAAAAGAGGATTGCTTTCACTTAATGATTTCACCTCAGAAAGTAAAGCTCTTGTATATGCTTTTATCTCTTTTGCCTCTTTATCATTATTGGTTGTTACTATGTCTGGTATATATAATGGCTCTGCTCTAATTACAGGTTCTGTGGAAATATACCTTATTATTTTATATCTCTTAATTGAATTAATAAGCAGATTAAGCCCACCGTCTGGAAGATTAAGTTTTTTAAATACCTTTACAACAACACCAACTTTATATATTTCATCTATAGTCGTTTTTTTTATATCTTTAGGCTCATCTTGTATATACAAATTAAGACCTAAAAAGCCATCATTTTCTGCTATGGCTTTATTTACAGCATTAGCCTGAGAGGCTGGTATTGGAAATGGTGCATAAAGACCAGGAAATAATGGCTTTCCCATAACAGGTATTATTATTAATCTTGATGGAAGTTTATCTTCAACTATTGATATTGCATTATCAGAATTGTCATCATTCTCTTGAGACGTTTCAATAGTTTCATTTTCTATATTTTCGTTTTTTTCTATATCTTTATTTTCATTATTTTCACTCATTTTATTTTCTCCAAAAATATGTTTTTACATTATAAACAAACTAATTATTTTGTCAAAATTTAATACATTTTAAATATAAAAAAATAAATAACATAATAATTATTTTTTTAAACATATATAATTATATTATTGTAAATAATGAACGATTTATAGTAAAGATTTTTAAAGTTTATACTATACGTGTGGCTTTAGTCACGGTGATATTTGACAAAAGGAAGTGCCTGCGACTGAAAGAAGTACCTTTAGGTGTGGGATTAGTATAAAAGAAGCAAAAGAACTGCATTTCTTAGCTAAAATACAAACATTATATTATTTATTATATTATTAATATATAAGATTTAAATACTTGCACTTTCGCGAAGCGTGCCCGGAGGGTACATGCCACCAGTTCTTTTATCGACACTCTGCGTGCCGTAGGCAAGGTACCTTTCGGTATTGGTATAAAAGAACCAAAAGAACTACATTGTTTAGCTTAAAATGTTGGTATTACAATATAGTTTATACAGAATAAAATAAAAATTTACACCAAATACATTTATTTTATTATATATATTTTTTATTGTTTAGGTGTTGATGTTGGATATTCTCCATTAAAACAGCCTATACAATAGTTTGTGCCGCCTAAAGCTTTAAACATATCTTCTATAGATAAATATTCTAAACTATCTGCATTAATCTCTTTACAAATTTCTTCAACAGAAAGTTTTGCGCCTATAAGTTCTTTTTTTGAAGATATATCAACTCCATAGTAGCAAGGGCTTTTTATAACAGGAGAAGCAGACCTAAAATGAACCTCTTTAGCACCTGCTTTTCTTACTATATCAATAAGTATTTTGCTTGTAGTGCCTCTTACGAGTGAGTCGTCTATTAGTATAACTTTTTTGCCGTCTATTAAATGTTTTAAAGGATTGAATTTTAATTTCACAGTTTCTTCTCTGCTTGACTGTTCTGGCATAATGAAAGTTCTGCCAATATATCTATTTTTAACCAAACCAATGCTATAAGGTATACCGCTTTCTTTTGCAAAACCTAATGCTGCAATGGTTCCAGAATCCTGTACGCCTATTACAATATCAGCATCTACTGTATTTTTTTTGGCAAGTAAAACACCTGTTTGAAACCTTACATTATATACATTAATACCGTCTATATTGCTTTCAGGTCTTGCAAAATATATATGCTCAAAGGCACAAGGACAATTTTTTAATTTAGTATTTTTGTATTTTATAGATTGAATACCATTATCGTCTATAATTACCATTTCGCCTGCTTCTATATCGCGTACAAATTTAGCCCCAACAGCATCTAAAGCACAAGACTCAGAAGCTAAAAAATAATCACCATTAGAATTAGTTCCTAACGATAAAGGACGTATTCCATGAGGGTCTCTAACTCCAATTAATTTTCCGTCTACAACTATAACTAAAGCAAAAGCTCCTTCAATTATATTGATAGTCTCTTTTATTCCGTCTATAAAATTATTTACAGTTTTTCTTGCTATTAACTTTATTATAACTTCACTGTCGGAAGTAGCATTGAATGTTGCTCCCTCCTGCTCTAATTTATCTCTTAATTGATATGCATTAGTAAGGTTGCCGTTATGTGCTATAGCTATTTGACCTAATCTAAATAGGTTCTCAAGAGGCTGAGCATTTTCTATTTTGCTTGCTCCTGTAGTAGAATATCTTACATGTCCTATAGCTATATTTCCTTCTGTTTCTTTTGGGATGTTACTTGAAAATAAATCTGAAACGAGCCCCATAGATTTATAAGTAAATAAATGTTTATAATTTGATATTGTTATTCCAGCACTCTCTTGGCCTCTATGCTGAAGTGCATATAGTGCATAGTTAAGAGTTTTTAATATGTCTTTTTTTATTTCTTTTGAGTATATGCCGAATACTCCGCATTCTTCTTTAGGTTTGTCGCATTTAAAAAATTCATTCATATATTTTAACCAATTTTTTATTTTTTTGATTTATATATATTATAATTAATTAGTGTTTTACACAATAGTTATTAAAGAATTTTATTATTTATATATATGTTTAAATATTTTGACAATAAATATTTATTGATATATTATTTATTTTATATAAAAAGTTGTAGGTTTTTTATGGATAATATTCAAATACCAAATATAAGCATAAGCAATTTTAAATGTTTCAAAGAGTTTAAAGTAGATAGTTTTAAAAGGTTTAATTTAATATTTGGTAAAAACAGTGTAGGAAAAAGCAATCTTTTAGAGGCTTTGCATATATATTCTGGTATGTTTATAAGTGATATTATTATAGCAAATTATATGCAAAGAAATATAGCATTAAATAATAATTTGGAATTAATTTTTAATAATTTTAACTGCAATAATCCTATTAATATAAAAACTACAAAAAAAGAATTAAATATATACCCCATAAAGTCATTAACAGATAATTACTTAGATGGTGTTTATTATCAAGTAGAAAATAGCAATGGAGAAATTATAAAACTTCCTCTTCTTATAAATACTAACAGACAGCTTGATAACAGTTTTGAATCAATTAATAATAAGATAATATTTGATAATCAAACTATATATTCAACATATTATAATATTAGATTATTACCTTATAGCTTTATTAATGATTATTTCTTTATAGAAGAAACTGCTAAAAGCGATATTATAAAGATGTTTAATAACCTTCAGAATTTAAAACAAGATAAAATTATAGTAGACTGTCTAAAATCTATAATACCAAATTTAAGATCAATTAGAATATCATCGGATAGAATTTGTGAGGCAGATATTGGTCTTGATAGATATTTACCTATAAATGCATTAGGTTCTGGAATATATAAAATATTCAGTTATATAGTAAGTGCATCATTTATACGAAATGGCGTTTTACTTATTGATGAAATTGATAATGGTTTTCATTATAGTTCATTGCGTAATTTATGGATTTCTCTATTTGAAGTAGCCTATAGAAGTAGTGTTCAGATTTTTGCAACAACTCACTCCTATGAATGTATAAAAGCTTTTAATGATGTTTATAACGAAGTAAAAAATAAATATAATTCAAATGACGACATTCAAGGTATAAGAATAGAAGCTGACAAAGAAGAAAAACATAAGTATCATTCTATTATATACAATAGTGAAGAATTAAATAATGCTATGGATAATTGGGAGGTAAGATAAAATAATGCTCAATAATCCTATGGCTAAAAAAGTGCTTCTTGTTGAGGGTAATGATGAAAGAGATTTATGTTCTCTTTTAATTAGCAAAAAATTAGGGTTAAACTATATAACAGGAAAATATGATAAATCTTTTATAGGAGATAATGATACTGTTCATATTATACCACTTAATGAAGTTGATAATAAAAACAACATTACTTCATTTATAAAAAGCCCTAATTATAATAATATAGAAAAACTCGGTATTTTAGTGGATGCTGAAGATAATGCTCAAGAAAGATTTAATATTTTTAATGATATTATAAAACTTAAATATAATGCAAATCAAAATATATACTATGATAATAATAAAGGTTTATTTCTAACAACAAAAACTAATGATAAAAATTCTGGTTGTTTAGAATATTTAGTTGAAGATATTATTTTAGAAAAAGATAAAGATTTGTATAATAACTGTGTTAATAATTTTTTTGATTGTGCCAATAATTATATTAATCAAGGAAGTAATGAATATCATATACTAAAATCTAAAATACTTGCATTTATATCTGTAAAATGTAAGAAGAGAAATACTATAGGTGGATTATTTCAGGATTGTAATGATTATTTGAATTCAACAAAGTTAGATGATATTATAGATTTTTTAAAAAATTTATTTAATTAGTTTAATTTTATTGTTTATATACTTAAAAATTATTTAGAACTCCCGCCCTTTATTCTCTATAGCGTTTTATTGAAATTTTAATTTAAATTATTTTATTGTTTAATTAGAAATGTTAACGCCCACCCAAGCTTTTATTAAGTAAAAAATCTATTTAACGCACGGTAAGCGAATTTTGTTTTTTATTAAATTTGAATTTTTAATTAATTTATTGATGAAATTTTATTCACCGTGCGGTGTAAATTTTTTTATAAAAATTTAGAAATTAAAATAAAGCCTTCATAGCAATATAGTATCTTCCATCTGTAGAGCCTTGAAAACCAAAGTAAACAGGGTCAAATTTTACATAAGCACTGTATTCCAAACAAAATAAATCTTTATCTTTATCAAATCTATGTATGTTATCATCTTTATGCTCAATAGGTATATAAAATAAAGGACGTATAGCAATGTTAAGCATTTTCCATTCAAGCCCTAATTCAAATCTCAAATAATGAGCATCATTGTCTCTCCAAGTATACTCTCCAAGCATATTAAGCCAAAGCTGATTATCCAAGAAAGGAACTTTACCCATAGCATAAAGCTGTATTATATGATGAGTATAATCATTAGAATAATTAATATTGTCAAAAGCTTCCGGAGAGAGAGAGGACTTTTTATTGTACTGATACAAAAATTGTACTTTGAAATAGTCTCCATTAATTTTAAAAACAGCTGCCAAAGGAGAAGAGTTTTCAGTAAACCCTTGTGAATAAGAAAGCTCATAATAATGCCCAATAAAGCCAGTTCTAAACCCCATAGCATTGTTTATCCTCGGTAAATACCAATGCGGAACATCTTCAAAACTTTCAGCAGAGCTATCAACTACAGAAGGTAAAAGCATAAAAGTAGATTCATTAATATCATTAACAGCCTTCATTCTAAAAGATAATAAAAGCCTTGTTAATGTTACAGTTTCTATACCTGCATCATAAACCTCTATGTTTCCATTAGCTTTCACTTTTCCATTTTCACTAAATACATTTAATTTGCTTGAAAGCGTTACAAAAGGAGTTGCAGAAAATATCCAATCATAATGAAAACTTTTACCCACAGAAAAATACATGTTAGGCATAGAAAAGTTTCCGTTTTTTAAATCTACTCCTATAACAGTATTCATATGAAGCTCTATGGTTGATAATTCATATAATAATCTTGAAGAGAAAATTCGAGGGTCAGGATTATCCCTCTTATAACTTTCATGTATATAATCATAAGGTATATATGATGTAGTAGGTCTAATAGGCTCTAAACCTATGTACGGCCAAATATCTATTACCCCTTTCAATAATTTCTGCTCTTTTTCAGAATATGGGGATTGCGCATTGAGTGCTAAACAATTAAGAATAAAGAAAATAAATATTATTTTTTTTAGCTGTTTCATCTATCTGTTTTAATTAAATTTTATTTTATTTACTCAATTCTATCATATAAATAAAAAATTGACAATTGCATTATATGTGATATAATTTTTTATACTATTGTTTTGGGAGATGAAAGTGAAAGAATTTAGTGTATTGGAAAATAAAGTAAAAGAATTGTTAGAAGAATGGAAGATTCTTTCCTCAGAAAAAAATGCTTTACATAGAAATATTAATGACCTCATATTAGAAAAAGAAACTCTGCAAAATAATATAAATGAGTTACAAAGCCAATTGCAATCTCTCAAAGAAGATAAAACTATATTAGAAACGGATAAAAGAAATATTAATGATAACTATATCTCTCTCAAAGAGGAGAGAGATAATATATTAAGAGAAAAAGATAATTTATTAAAAGAGTTAGAAGCTACAAAAATAGAAAGAGACAGCCTTAAAACAAATATAGAAAGGTTTGAAAAAGATTGTTTAACTCTAATGGAAGAAAATGATAATCTTAAAAAAGAACTTCAAACTATAAGCAGCAGTATAGATAATATTAAAAAAGAAAATGAAGAAGTTCAAAGCAGTGTATTTAGCTTAATCAGCAAAATAGACAAGGCTATGATAGATGATAATATTTCTGATAAATTGGATATAAATAACAATATTACAGATTTAGATATTAAAAAAATTGCAGAAAGCATAGAAAATAACTCTGCTCCAGAAAATACTATAGAAGACAAAGAAGCACAATTGGAAGAATTAAAATCAAATATTGTAGAAGAAAGTTTTACTTCAGCATTAGAAGATGATACAAAAAAAGAAGAATATAATAATAATAAAAACTCTAATTATAATAATGTTGCTAATGTAAAAGTTAATGAAGATGAGGACCCTTTTTCTAGTGCTTATGATACAAGTTGGGACTCAGACATAGAAGATAATAATATAGAGACTATTGAAGAAGAATATAAAGAAGTAAGCCATCAAGATAATAATGATTCTTCTTATGATTTTGATGTTAATGAAGAAGATCAGTATATGTTTGGAGATGATGATGAGGAAGATTTCTTCTTTGATGATGACTCTAAATAATAATTAGGAAATATTATGGGAAGTAATTTAGAGGTTAATATATTTGGAAGAAATTTGAGTATTAAATATGATGAAGAAAATATTGAATACTTAAAAGAGTTAGCATCATTTGTTGATGAAAGCATGAAAGAAATATCAGAAATTTATGGAGATAAACAGCCGAGAGATGTTATAGCCATACTTGCTTGCCTTAATATCGCCGATGCTTTTAAAAGAGAATTAAAAAATACTAAAGCCGGAGAAGATACACTATCTGCTTTTAAAGAAAGCATAGTATCAAGGTCTAATGAACTTATTAGACTTATAGATGAAGTAACATTAAAAGATTAAATAAAAAAATTATCAAAAATATTTTCTTTCTAAAAACTTACTAAAAAACTTATAAAAAATATAGAATAAATATCTATTTTATTATTTTATAATAAAAAAAGGAAAAACATTGATGGAAAAAAATTACGAATACCAAATTTCATTTATTAGTATAATTATTATAGGCTCTTATATAGCTTGCCAGATGATATCAAATATAGCGAGTGTAAAGATAGCAAATGTATTAAATTTAGCTGTAGACGGCGGTACTTTTCTCTATCCTTTAGCCTTTACAATAAGAGATATGTCCCATAAAACAATAGGTAAAAAAAATACACAAAAATTAATAATAGTATCAGCTATAATAAATATATTTAGTCCTCTTTATTTTTATATAGTATCAAATATACCAGCAGACAGCAGTTGGCAGTTTAATGAAGCTTTTCAATTAACATTAAGTCCAGTACTTAGAATAGCAATAGCATCTATAGTAGGCTCTACAGTAGCAGAATTGGTTGATACAGAGATATATCATTTTTTTGTAACAAAAATCACTAAAAGATATCAATGGCTTAGAGTGTTAATTAGTAATGCTTTTAGTATACCAGTTGATAATTTATTGTTTGTAGTGATAGCTTTTTATGGAGCATTGCCTTTTGAAGCTTTGGTAGGAATCTTTATTTTTAATTTCTTTGTAAAATATGCTGTAACTATTGTAAGTGTACCTATGATATATTTAGTTAAAGAAAACAATTAATAATAAATATTAAACAATATATAAAAAAGCTGCTCTCATTTAGAAAGCAGCTTTTTTAATTTTCAATCAATCAATAAAAATCATCATTGAACTAAACGTAATACGCCTTGGTTCATAGTGTTAGCCTGAGCAAGCATAGCTAAGTTAGTTTGACTAAGTATTTGATCTTTAGCAAATTTAACAGAAGCTTCAGCCATATCAGTATCTCTTATTCTGCTTTCAGAAGCCATAGTGTTTTCATAACCTATCATTAAACCTTGAGCAGTAAGCTCTAATCTGTTTTGATAAGCACCAAGATTAGATCTTTGTTTAGAAACTTTCATTAAAGCTTCATCTAATAAACCTATAGCAGTATTAGCACTATCAATAGAAGAAATAGAAAGGCTAGTACCATCAGCAGTATTTTGTAAACCTAAAGCAGCAGCAGTCATAGTACCTATATAAACTCTTCTTCTTTCGTCCATATTAGCTCCCATGTGAAACCACATACTTGCAGCAGGGTTACCGCCGGCATTAGGATCAGCAAATCTACCAGTAAGCATATTAAGAGTGTTGAATTGAGCCTGACTAGCAATACGATTAACTTCATCTACTAATTGAGAAACTTCAACTTGAATAAGCATTCTGTCATCATCAGTATAGATACCGTTAGCAGATTGTACAGCTAATTCACGAATTCTTTGTAAGATGTCTTGGCTTTCTTGAAGGTAACCTTCAGTAGTTTGAATAAAAGAGATACCATCTTGAGTATTTCTTTCAGCCTGACGTAAACCGCGAATTTGTGTACGCATTTTTTCAGATACTGCTAAACCAGAAGCATCATCTCCAGCTCTGTTAATTCTTAAACCAGAAGATAGAGATGCCATATCTTTAGCAAGGTCTACATTCCTAAATTTTAAAGTACGTTGTGCATTTACTGCACTGATATTGTTATTGATGATCATCGTCATCCTCCCTGATAATTTATTCAAAAAGGCATCCGTGCCTAATTGGCAAAAAAATATTAAAGAGAATTTATGACTTTCCGAGATTTTAAACAAATTAAGGTTTTTGGTAAGTCATAAACTCTCTGGGTATTCTTATCTGCAAATAAAAATACCAAAATATGGTTTATCAATTAATAATATAAAAACGTAAGGTTCGAGACCGCCAAATCTTTGGACCTTCGTTTTTCTATGTATTAATTCTCGGCTCTATCGGCATAAACTTAAATTTGGTTTAGCATTTTTTTTATTTTTTTGTAATTTTTTAGGATTTTTTTATAATTTATAATTAAACCGCTATTTCCATATATAAAAAACTAAACAACGCACGCAGAATATAATATTTAAATATATAAAAATTAAAATTATAAACTAAATTTTTAAACGGAATTTCGTTCACCGTGCGGTTGATTACTTATTATACACAAAAAAGATAATTTATCTGAAATGATTTCATTTTACCGATCAATAATTTTTTATCACTTTTTTGTTGTCTGGTAAGTGAATTAAAAATTAATTATCCTTCTATATAAGGTTTTGTAAAATTAAAATCATAGTCGCTGTCTACTACTATACTGTGCCCCCAGAAAATATCGCCGTCATCAAACCAAAATGTTAAAATATCTTCGCATATAGTTATAGATGTTAAGGTTATTAATTTTGCGAAATCTTCTTTGTTTATATGAGGCTTGTCAGCATCATCGTTCCATCTGTTGGCATCTTCAAGCATGTTTTCTGCTATATACTCTTTTAGTTTTTTGTCAATATCTTTTTTATTAGCAAATATTTTTTTAATTATATCAATACTGTTTTTATTAGATTCTTCATCAATATTTTCAAATGAGATTGAAATATTATTATCATTCCAAGCAATATTTTTGCTAAACATGTCTATAGATTTATCAAGCTCAAAGTCTCCTAATTCTTCATCTTTGTAATAAACAGCCTCTGAATATTTTTCTAATATAATATTTAAATCATTATCTTTATAGTCAGTATCAATAATATCTTCAAGCAAAAATCTCATATACAAATCATTAGTATTCTTTTCTTTTCTCACTTTTAATCTTGCTATGCTTTTACTTTTAAGCGTTTGAAAATAGTCTTTTGTTTCTTTAACTTTTTTCTGAATAAGAATATTATCATTTTCTATAATTTCATTAGAGGCAATATTTTGCAAAGCCATAGCATAAATATGTAAAGTATAATATTTATCTTTATTAACCTTACCAGCTCCTAAACATGATTCTTTAAGCACGAACGCCATGTCTAAAATTTCATCATCAAAATTGCTATTGAAGTTTTCAATTTCCTTACTCATTTTTATATCCTATTATTAATAATGTATACTATAGTTTATATATCAAAAATCTGCAATATATTTTCAAATAATAATAAGTTTTTTTATTTAACTTTTTCCCACCGCTACGCTCTGTGGACTTCGTCAAAGTTTTTACCATTCGGGTAAGATTCTCGAAGAACTGCATTTTTAGCCAAAATATAATGTTTATGCTATATTTTATACACACTCCTAAAGAATTAGATATAGTATGTGCGTTTTTTGCAACTTTTTGACGAAGTCCGCACAGCGAGAGCGACAAAAAAGTTGATAACTTCTATATAATGTGCATAAATTGACAGAATGTAGTTGTTTCAGTATATACTCAAATTAATAATTATTTGTATTTCACTTTTACTAATTTTAAGTCTACCGATATCATAAACAAGCTCGGCAAAAATATTAATGTTAAAAGTGAAGCAAATAAAAGTCCATAAGCCATAGCCATAACCATAGGTACAATCAAATCTGCATTGCCGCCAATTCCATAAACCGTAGGAAGAAGTCCGAATATTGTAGTAACTGTTGTTAAAAATATTGCTCTAAACCTATCTCCTGCTCCTTCAACTACAGCATTAAATACATCTTGTTTTGATTGTATGTTTCCTTCTTCTAATATTCTGTTTATTAAGTCAACCATTATAATACCATTGTTAACAACAACTCCCGCAAGACCTACTATACCAACAGCTCCCACAAATGACATAGGCATTCTATGTGCAGCAAAACCTAATATAACTCCTACAACCCCAAAAGGTATTATTCCAAGTATCATAAGAGGCTGAATAAATTTATTGAATTGTAATAAAAGTATTAAATATATCGCTATAATCGCTACAACATATCCATATGCTATGCTTTTCATAGGCTCTTTAGTTTCTTTTACTTCGCCTCCAAACTCTATAGTTATATTAGGATAATCTTTAGAAATAGAATCAAAGAATTTCTGAACAGAGTCTGTTACTCTTATAGCAGTAGTTTTTCCTAATACTATATCAGTTGTTAGTGTTATGGATTTTTTACCGTTGTAGTGTCTTATACTTGATTGATTATTTGTAACTTCTATTGTTGCTATATCTTTTAATTGTATGAGCCTTCCATAAGTGCTTGGCATATATAAATTATTTAATACATTTGTGTCGTAGGTGTATTTTTTATCCATTCGCACCCTAAAATCAAGCTTGTTTTCAAATTGCTGAATGGAAGTGGCAACTATTCCAGAATATGCAGCCCTTAATTCTCTTGCAGCATAGGCAACATTTACACCAAGTTCGCTCATTCTGTCATAATCAAATAACACTCTAAGCTCTTCCATACCAATCTTGTCATCATCATCATAGTTTATAACGCCTTCTAATGTTAATAAATGTGCTTTTATTTTGTCTTTAACTTCTTTAACTTTTTCAGTATCATTTCCTATTATTTTTACATCTACAGCTTTACCGGGTGTTATAGGAAGTTTTGTATGTATTGTAAGAAGTGCTAATTCATCTCTAAGACCTGCCTCTTCTACAGCTTTTTCTAAATCATCAGCTATGTCATAAGCTACTTTTTTTCTGTTGTTTGCCGGTACTAAATATATAATTGTTCCTGCAAGATTGTCCATCTCTTCGGAAATATCAACAGTGTTTTTATCTAATTGCTTTCCAAGTAAACTATAAACTGCAATCATATCATTAGTATCTACTGTTTTATAAATAATGTCTTCTATTTCACTTAAATATTTTTCTGTTTTATATAATGGAGCTCCAACACCTGCATCCATATTAATAACAACAACATCAGCACTAGTATCATAAACAAGTATAAATTGAGAAAATACAATCTTAAATATAAATATGCTTACAATAAATATACTTATAAAAAATATTAAAACTAAATATCTATGTTTGAGAGTAAGTCTCAAAAATTTAACAAAAGGTATTTTTAGCTTATCAAATAATTTATCTTTATCAAAATCGAGAGGATTTTTAAAATTAAATCTTTTTTTCTTTTTTATGCCTGTTAATTCTTCATTAGTTATTAAGTTGTTTGGAAGTATTAATACAGCTTGAAATATACTTGCAATTAAAGCTATAATTACAACTTTAGGATATTGATTAAGAAGCCTTCCCATAGTGCCGCCCACAAAAAGAATAGGCACAAAAGAAGCAACTGTTGTGAGTGTTGATATAAGCATAGGCATAAACACTTCATGAACAGCATTCTTTGTGGCATCTAAACCTTTAAAACCTCTTTGGTGAAAGTTAAATATATTCTCTGATACAACTATAGAGTTATCTACAATCATACCAAGTACAGTGATAAGCCCGCCAAGAGATATAATATTAAATGTGATTCCAGAGTATGTCATAAATATCAAAGAAACTGATATAACAATAAGCATACCAAGTGAAGTAAATATTGCACTCTTAAAATCCAAAAATATTATTAGTATTATAAATATGATAATAAAACCAGTGATGATATTTGATGATACGGCATTAAGAAGGTCGTTAATGGTTCTTGAGTTGTCAAACATAGGAACTATTTCTATATTGCTTGGAATAGTGGATTTATTTTTTTCAAAGTAAGCATTAACATTTTCTATTGTTTTTAATATATCAGCATCTTCTTTTTTTACTATGTTTATAGAGTATCCATTTTCTTTATTCACTCTCATATACACAGTTTTATCAACAAACATCTCTTCCACTCTTGCAACATCCGCTATTCTTATAGGCTTTCCGTTGAATATAGAACGAACTATAACATTTGTAATTGATAGAGGGTCCTGAAACTGCCCTGTTGTAACTAATAATTTATTGTTAGCATCAAGCCCATCGCTTTCATCTGGCTTCATACTTCCGCTTGTAAGCCTTACATTTCTTAAAGATAATGCCTGCACTATTTCGCTTAATGATGTGTAGTATTCTTGAAGTTTGTATGGATCTGCTATAATCTGAATCTCTGGGTCTGTTCTTCCATATACTTCAACGGTTGCCACTCCATCAACATATTTAAGCTCTTTTTCAAATCTTTTTGATATATCATAAAGCTCTTTTTCTGTGCCTTCCATTCCTTCTTTGAATTTTATTCCTATATTGTATATTGGAAGCCTATTAGCATTGGCCTCTGTAATTTTTATCTCTGTAACATCTTTAGATACATTCGGTGCATTTTGAAGCCTTCTAAATATTTCATCTTTTATAGGTCTTGTATCTTTTATTTTCATGTCTATTCTAATTGTAAGAATACCTGCATTTTCTATCATTATAGAATAAAACTCATCAATACCCGCTATAGTTTGAAGCTCATCTTCTATAGGTATCATAGCATTTTGCTCAACATCTTCAGGCGAAGCACCAGGGTATATTACCTGCACTATCATTACATCAAAGTTTGTAGAAGGGAAAGCCTCTTTTTTTATGGCAGTATAAGAAAACATACCAACTGCTATGGTGATTAATATTATTACATTTACTAATAATCTGTTTTTAGCAAATAATTCTACAATTTTATCCATAATACCTCTTTATTCATAATATCTCGAGTTTTATTATGTTTTTAGTTGTTAAGAAGCACAAGCGAATTATAATCCATCACCGTGCTTATTATCATATATTCCAAATTAAGAAGTTCTGCCCGAGCATTTACTAAATCTAATCTTGCATTAATTATCTCATCAACAGGAAGCCTTCCCTGCCTAAACCTTTCGTTTTGAGTTCTCACCCTCGAAGCCAAAGCTTGTACTTCAAGTTTTTTATCTTCAAGCATTGTTTTATACGCCTCAAACTCATCGTAATAAGTACCAATCTGCACGTCAAAATCTCTATTGACCCTGTCAAAATCTGCAGTAACTGCTGTTAAAGCATTATACGCATCTTCCATCTTGGCTTTAGCATCTCTTCCTCCTATAGGATAAGAAAACATTAAACCCACAAAATATTCAACATTCGTCATAGTTGAAAAAGAATTAAAATAACCGCTGTCATCTAAAGTGGATAATGATACACTTCCTACTATAGATAAATCTGGAAGAGAATTATTTTTCATTATAGATAATGCATATTCGCTTCTTAATTTTAATTGATAAGCCATCTGCCCCTGAGCACTCTCCAAAAAAGGCACTACATTTATTTTTGTATTAATTGAAGTTTCAAGCATATTCTCCCAATCATCTTCATTAGGCTCAACATTCTCTTCTGGTATAAAAAACTGTATGTTTCTAATTATCTTTTTTAAAATTAACTCTGACTTATTTCTTGCTTCTCTATATTTTAAAGTTTGTCTTCTTGCATTTTGATAAGCGTCATTATCTATTACGCCGCTTGTGTATCTTTTGTATATTTGATTTTCAAAAGCCTTTGCCTCTCTAATCATTTCATCATAGAGTTTAATTAATTTTGTAGACATAATCCACTGATAATATATTTTTTGATATGATGTTAATACGCTGTTATCATCTATTATTCTTTTTAGTTTTGCTATTGATAGCTGATACTCTGCATCCTTTATAGGATACATATCTAATTTACCAAAAAAGTCTCTTAATATTGGCTGAGCTATTTGTATTTCAATGCTTGGGGCATAATATTTAAAATTGTTTGTGCTTAAATTTGGAAGTCTTCCTACAACAGTTCCTAAAGGAGTGTCTACAGGTATTTCTACTTCTCCCATTTTTAAATCACCAAAGTAGCTGTCATGCTGTATTTTTACAGACCACCTTGTGCCAGAATATGGTATAAGTCCGCTGAATCCTGCTCCTATTCTCATACCGTTATGCATAAAGTCCGCTGTTGGTATAATATTATATTCATCAAAGTGTTTTTGTGTTCCTATTGCCCCTGCCTGTAAATCAAACTTAACATCTCCAGAGCTTTTTGCTTTGGTTAGATTATTATATGCATTACTCTCTTGTATGGCTGTTAATTTCATTTCTGGTATTATATTTTTTATTCTTTCTATATACTCTGCATAAGAGAGTATTTCAGCATTGGTTTGAGTGTATATTGAATTGCTTAATAAAAATAAAAATGCGGTAAAATAATATAATAATTTTTTTGACACTTTTGTACAAAACCTCATTATTATTATACTTTATATTTTATTTATGATTATTATTATATCAAGTACAGAAAAATTACTATTGTATGATAAACGACATTTTTTTATTTTTGTAAATTATATTTATGGAAATTAAGCTTATTACTAATGTATTCTAAATAATTATATTTTGCTATATAAGTTTTTATTTTATTCAACTTTTTCCCGCCTTCGCGGTGCGGACTTCGTCAAAGTTGCAAAAAGTGCAAGTTATCTAACTTTATATATTAAGAATATGTATCAAGTATAAAATAATACTAATTATTTTAGCTAAAAAAATGCAGTTCTTTTGGTTCTTTTATACCAATAAAAGAACTGGGGGCGTGGGGGCAAAGCCACCACAAGCAAAAAACTTAAATTCTTTTAAGATATGTTAAACAACTATATTTTACAATGTAATTTTTTGTTTTATTCAACTTTTTCCCGCCGCAAAAAGTTGCAAAAAGTGCAAGTTATATGTTGTAATATGTATTAACATAAAATAATATATGATTTTGGATATGCTTAAAAGTTAGTTTTTTTAATGCAGCCTTTTTGGTTCTTTGTGGCAACAAAAGAACTGGGGGTGTGGGGGCTAGTCCCCGCAAATAATAAAAAACTTAAAAACTAAATTTTGACAAAATATGCTTGTTTCAGTATAATCTAACTATGACAGAAGAAAATAAAAAAGATTTGAGAATCATAAAAACTCAAAAATTATTAAAACAATCTTTACTCGAACTTTTTAAAACTCACTCCTTTAATGATATCACTGTTACAGAAATATGCGAAAAATCTATGATTAATAGGGTTACATTTTATGACCACTACAATAATAAAGAAGAACTTTTAAATAGCATCATAGAAGATATAAAAGAAGATATTATAAAAGAATTGAGGGACGATAATTTAATTTATAATTTTAAAAAGAATTACAGAAAAATAATAGAAAAAATAATAAACTATTTTGATAATAACAAACAATATTTTAATACTTCATTAGTTAATTATAACAACACCCTTCTATTTATATCTCTTCTTCACAAGATTTTATTAGGTTACTTAAATGAATGGTTAAAAGATGAGGAGAATATAGTAATACAAGAATTTATATCTGGTGGTTTGGTATCAATAATATATCATTGGATAAAGGAAGACAGGAATATAAATAAAGATATATTAGTTAATAATATATGTAATTTATTAGAGAAGAGCTTAAAATAAATTATATATATTAGTTTTAATAAAAAATGCAATAAAAAAATATAGTAAAATAATAAAAAAGGGTATATAATAAATAATCGTTTTAATAAATAGGAGTATAGGTTATGTCCAAAGAAAAAAAAGAAATGATTTATGAAGGTAAGGCAAAAAAAGTTTATTCTACTGATAATGCTGATGAGATAATAGTTTATTATAAAGATGATGCCACAGCTTTTAACGGCGAAAAGAAAGGCTCTATAAAAGATAAAGGCGTCATGAACAATGAGATTACTACTTTACTTTTTAAGATGTTGGAGAAGAATGGTGTTAAGACACATTTTATAGAAAAGTTATCTGACAGAGAACAGCTTTGCCAGAAAGTAAAAATATTTCCATTGGAAGTGATAGTAAGAAATTTAATAGCAGGTTCTATGGCTAAAAGACTTGGTATAGAAGAAGGTACAGTTCCGCCTAATACTATTTTTGAGATATGCTATAAAAATGATGAATACGGCGATCCGCTTATTAATGACCATCATGCTGTTGCTTTAAAACTTGCTACTTATGATGAATTGAAATATATATATGAAGTAACTTCTAAAGTAAATAATTTATTAAAAGAAGCTTTAGATAAAATAGGAATTACATTAGTAGATTTTAAAGTAGAGTTTGGTAAAAATTCAAAAGGTGAAATACTTTTAGCAGATGAAATCACACCTGACACTTGCCGCTTCTGGGATAAGGCTACTGGAAAAAAATTGGATAAAGATAGATTTAGAAGAGATTTAGGTTCTATAGAAGAGGCTTATATAGAAGTATTAAACAGACTTAACAATATTTAAATAAATTTATATTATTATTTTTGAGGGGGCTTAACTATTAGTTTAGCCCTTTCATTTTTACACAATTTATTATATTTACTTTGACAAATAATATATAATTTTGTATAATGTATTATAAAGTTTAAGGAGTTTGTTATGTATTTAGTAAACCTAATGGAACAAAAAGTTTCTAAGTTGGCAGATGCATATCTACAAAAGAAAAATATTCCAGTTAATAGCAATATGCGTATGGATATTATTGCATATACATTAAATAGAGTAAAACCAGAATATGTTACAAGTGCTAGGGGGGTATTGTACAGCTATAAAGACCCTATAGAAGATAATAAAGAAGTTTTAAATATTATATCTCAAGCTTGTGAGGTTGTTACAAAAAGAAGAGAAAGCAATGCTTCTTCAGATACTATACCAGTTATAGAAGAAAGCGGTTATTATATTACTTATCCGAGCATAATGGGTAATTTATTTGCTTCTAATAATACTGACAGAATAGAGAGCGCTAAGGTTTATATGTTCAGCAATAATGCTTTATTAAAGGGATATGGAGTTAACTTTCCAAATCCTGCTATAGTTGCTAAAAATGTGGCTGGTAAATATATGTTTTGTTTTATGCCGCAAAAGACTGATTCTAATAAAAAAATAGATGTTAATTTGGATATAGTGGTAGAAGCTGAGAACTATCAAAAATTTAAGAGTTCTTTAACTTTTACTGTACAGCCTGAATATTATAATGCTGGTGATATGCCGTTATTTTCGGTTGAAGAAGTTAATGATATATCACTTGTAGAAAATAAATAAGTTATTTAATTTATTAAAAAATAAATAAAAATATTTTAAGTCGATATTGTTGTAGGTTAATGAGATTTGTAAAGTTTGTAGTATTAATATGTTTTATAATATTTGGTATAATGATACTAAACATCATACATAAAAACAAAGCAGTGTATGATAAAAAAAATATGGTCCGTCCTTTTTCTTATAGTGATATAGTCTATTGCGTAAATGGGGAGGTAAAATCTTTGGCTTCCCTTTCATTTACAACATCATTTGACGATTTATCTAATTTGTTTGATATAGATAGAAACATGATTTATAATAATATTCTAAAGAAAACCATAAATATATACGAAAACTTTGCTGAAATTAATGTATTTATTTCCCAAAAAAAAATAGAACAGATTACTCTTAATATTACAAATAATATTGATATGTCTTTAAGCAGTATATTTAAGAATTTAGACAAATGCAATATATCATTGGAAACAGAAAAAATAGAAAATCCTAATGGTGATAGTTTAGCTGATATTTATACTCATAATGGAGATAGATATAAATTAGTGATAACTAAAACTGAAAGTGATTTGTCTATAGATTATGTGAATTTAAAAATTAATTAATTGACATAAAATAAACATTATATATAATAGATATCATCATAGAATTCGTAAAGGACATATCGATGAAACTCAAACACACAAGCAATTTTATAAAAAAAGATACTGTTGCAATCTTTGTTAAGGTTGAAAAAGAAAAACCTAAAGTTTGCACATTTAATGATGAGTATATAAAATTATTTAATAGTTTAGTAAAAGACAAATATTATACCATATCAACTCCATTTGCATTTGCTTTTTCGAGCAATACTAGAGTAATTTATATTACTTATAAAGAAGTAAAAAACTATATTTATGAAACTTGGAAAAATGCAGGCGCTTCTTTAATAAGAATAATGAATCAGCTGCATATATCTGATATAGAAGTAGATATGGCTGAGTTATTTGCTGAAATTGGTTCTGAAGAATCTTATATACAATTTTGTTTAGGAATGTTTTTAGCTTCTTACAGTTTTGATTATTATTTTGGAGAAAAAAGACTTAAAGAAAAGAACAATATTAATAATATTTTACTTGTTTCTGACCATAAAAAAGATACTGAAAATGCTATTAATATTGCTTCTAATATATCTGAGCATATTTGTTGGGCAAGGGATATGGTTAATGAACCAAGCAATACTATTAATTCTTTAACATTTATAGATAGGGCAAAAAAGATTGCAGAAAAGAAAAAATTAACTGCAACTATATTAGATGAAAAACAATTAAAAACATTAAAGATGAATGGAATATTGGGAGTTAATGCTGGAAGTAAGAATCCTCCAAGATTACTTTGTATGCAATATAAAAAAGCTAAGGCTAAAAAGAATATAGTATTAGTTGGTAAAGGTATAACATTTGATACAGGCGGAATGAGTTTGAAGCCTGCTGATAGTATGCTTGGAATGAAAGATGATATGGCTGGTGCTGCTGCAGTTTGCGGAGCTTTATTTTTGGCTGCTGATATGAATCTTGATGCTAATGTTACTGCTATTTGTCCTCTAACAGACAACAAAACAGGAAGCGGGGCTATTAACCCTGGTGATATATTAAAAATGTATAATGGTGTTACTGTTGAGATTATTAGTACAGATGCAGAAGGAAGATTAATACTTGCTGATGCTCTTGCTTATGGTATAGAAAAATATAAACCTGATTATATAATAGATATAGCTACATTAACAGGTGCTTGTTCTATAGCTTTGGGAAGACATGCTACAGGACTTCTTTCTACAGATGAAAAATTATCTAAGGCTCTTAAAGAGGCTGGTGATGATACTTATGAAAGAGTATGGGAGCTTCCTATGTTTGATGAGTATAAAGAGCAAATAAAATCTGATGTAGCTGATATAAAAAACACTGGCGGAAGATATGCTGGTGCTATCACTGCTGCACAATTTCTTTCATACTTCACTGAAGGAACTAAATGGGCTCACTTGGATATAGCATGCTCTTCTATATCTGATGCCAATGAAAAATATTTAGCTAAAGGTGCTACTGGTGTTGGAGTTTATTTATTAGAAAAAACTATAGAAAAGCTAATAGAAATTAATTAATAATAATTATTATATATTTTTTAAGAGTTCTACTATATTGGTAGAACTCTTTTATTTTTAAATCATTTTTATAAATAATTTATAATATATTTTAGCTTACTCTATCACTCTTCATTTTATAAACTTTGTCAGCTATATTGAGAGTAGATGTTCTATGCGAAACAAGTACAATAGTTTTATTTTTGCTATTATCTTTTACAGATTTTAATATAACAGCTTCGTTCAAACTATCAAGATTGCTTGTAGGCTCATCAAGAAGCATAAAAGATGCTTTATGTAAAAAACTTCTTGCTATGCCAATACGTTGTTTTTCTCCGCCTGATAAAGTGTCTCCGAGTTCTCCTACATTAGTATCATATCCATTTGGAAGGCTCATTATAAAGTCATGTAATGATGCTTTTTTGCATGCTTCAATAACTTCTTCTCTTGTAGCATCTTTATCTGCTATTTTTATATTATTTTCTATGGTGTCTTTAAAAATAGATGTTTCTTGTGTTACATAGCTTTCAATATCCCTTAAACTATCAGTGTTAATATCTTTTATATTAGAGCCAGATATTTTTAAGCTTCCTTTTTTTATATCCCAAAATCGCATAAATAGTTTAAGTAGTGTAGATTTTCCGCTTCCGCTTTTTCCGCTTATTCCTATTATCTTATTAGGCTCTATTTGTAAGTTGTAATCATTTAATATCTCTTCGCCTTCATAATCAAAGCATACATTCTCGCATTCAAGTCCATTAAACTCTAAATTACTCTCTCCGTCATAAACTTCTTCTACAATAGGCTCTTCTGCAAGCAAATTAAGAACTCTCTCACCGCTTGCTAATGTCATAAATAAATTGTTTGATAAATTACTCAATGCTATTACAGGTCCGAATGAACTTGCCATTGCTATGGTAGGTATTAATATGTTAGATAAATCCTTGTCTTTTGATATTAACACACTTACTACAAGAATAGCTAATGTAAATAATGATACTGCTGAAGTGGTGAGTCCTGATATTATGCCTTCATATTTTTTTAGTTTTTTATTTAAATCCATTAAGTCATCAGTTTTATTTTCTATTGCTTGTATTCTTTTTTCACCGTACCCAAATTGAAGTATCTCTTTTATACCCCATAAACTGTCAAGAAAATAGCTGTTTAATTTACCAAAATTATTTCTGTATTCCATTCCGTCATTTTTTCCAAACTTTGATGAAAAATAAGGAATGATAAACCCTATAGTAAAATATCCTAATAATGCAATAGCTCCCAATACAATATTAAAGCTTCCTATAAATATTGTCATAATTATTGAAGTTAATACGCCTATAGCTATTGGTGAAATTGTATGAGCATAAAATACCTCAAGAAGTTCGATGTCGCTTGTAATAAGTGCTATTAAATTTCCTTTATCTCTTCCTTCAAGTTTTGCAGGGGATAATTTTCTTAGAGCCTTAAAAACCTTATCTCTAATTAATGCAAGCAATTTAAAAGCTATAAAGTGATTGCTTAACTGTTCAACATAGTGAAGCAAACCTCTTAAAGCTGCAAGCACCAAAACAGTAATGAATATTGTTTTTATTGTAAAGAAATTATTTAACCCTAAAAAAGTTAATATGGCATATCCGCCAAGAATTGTTATAGATATAGCACACAAGAATCCCAAGATTCCTGTAGTTATTGCCAATATCATAACATGCATAAGCGGAGCAATTAGCCCGATTAATTGTGCCATAATTTTAATACCGCTTCTTCGCATCATTTAAACTCCAATTTATTATTTTTTAGTATTATTATTTGTGGGGACTAGCCCCCACACCCCCACTTCTTTTGCGACCGAAGGAAGTGCCCTTGCGGCGTGCCACAAAGAAGCAAAAAGGCTATATTTTGAATAGCTTTATAATTTATATGTCTAAAATATAATCAATTATTTTATAGCTATTATTATTTGCACTTTTTGCAACTTTGACGAAGTCCACACCGTGTAAGGCGGGAAAAAGTTGAACAAAATATATTTTTTATATATACACTACAATTTTTACAGTTTCTAAAAACTAACTTTTATTTTTTATTATTTTCGGGGACTAGTCCCCGAACCCCTACTTCTTTTATTGGTATAAAAGAAGCAAAAGAACTGTATTTTTTTATCAAAACTAATTATTTTATACTAAATTATTATATTCATAAAAAATCAGAAATTGACAAAATATAATTTTTTAAATATATAATTATATCGCTATGCTTAAACTCTCTCCTTTTGTTATGCTCTCTAAATTTGTTTGCTCATTAAATATTCTCGCATACTCTCCATTTATACTCATCAATTCATTATGCGTACCTTCCTCCTCTATAACGCCGTCTTTTAAAAAATATATCTTGTCTGAAGGTATGCAGTTATAAAGCCTATGAGATATTAATATAACCGTTTTCTCTTTAGCAATATCTCTTATAATCTCCATAATGCTCTCCTCACTTTCAACATCAACATTAGAAGTAGCCTCATCAAATATATATATATCAGCATTAAAAAGTATAGCCCTTGCTAATGCTAATCTCTGTTTTTGTCCGCCTGATAGGTTGGAAGCTTTCTCCATTATCTTTGTATTAAGACCGTCTTCAGTTTGTAAGAAATCATAAAGCTCTACTTTTTTTAATGCTTCATCCATCTTTCTTTCTGTGATAGTGCTTCCTGCCATTTTTAAATTATCATATACAGTGCCTTCAAATAAATAACTGTTATGATCAACTACCACTATTTTTTTATATAAATCATTTTTGTCTATTGTAGATAGTTCAATATCACCTATTTTTATAGAGCCTTTATAATTTTCATTTTTTAAAGATATGAGTCCTGCAATGGTGCTTTTTCCAGAACCAGAAACTCCCACTATAGAAACAAATGATTTTTCTTTTATATTTAGATTTATATTTTTTAATATGGTTTTATCTTCGTTGTATGCAAAACTTACATTGTTAAAAATAATCTCTTCATTGTCTTTATTTATTTTATTTACTCTATTTTTATCTTCAGGCATATCAAGTATTTCAAACATCTTATCGCTTGCAGATATTCCATTCATAGCTATATGGAAGAATGAACCCAAAAGTCTTAAAGGAATAAAAAACTCTGCAGAAAGCATTATTATAGTGAATGTGCCTGCAAGGTTGATATTTCCTTTCATATATTCAAGTATAGATACTATCACTCCTAAAGCAGCCCCGCCATAAGCAATTATGTCCATTATAGTAGTAGAGTTTAATTGCATAAAAAGAAGATTCATTGTAGCAATTCTAAACTTTTCTGCTTCAATATTCATCTCTTCATTTTTCTTTTCATCAGCTTTATATATTTTTAAAGTGGTAAGCCCCTGCACGTCTTCTAAAAATATCTCTCCCAAATCGCTATAGCTTCCCCAATATTTTTTTAATATCTTCTTTGCAATTTTTACTATAGCAACTATTGATAAAGGTATAAGAGGTACACATATTAAAAGTATAACAGCTGATTTTATGCTGATAGTAGAAAGGACACAAAAAAGCACAATAGGAGCTATCATACTATAAAAGAATTGCGGCAAATAACGTCCAAAATAAGTTTCTAATTGATCAACACCTTCCATAGATATTTGAACAATCTCGCTTGTTGAAAATTTTTCTTTATATCTGCTTCCAAGTGTAAGAAGTTTTGAGTACATTTTTTCTCTTAAAGTTTGTTTCACTCTGCCAGAAGCATAATACGACATTTGAGATAATAAAATATTAAATCTAAATCTTAAAATTATTATAACAAAAAAAGCAATACATAATGTTATAATATCTTCTTTTGTTATATTTTTTTGATATGCTTTTTGTATAATATCTGCCATAAAAAATATTGCAGCTATATTAAGAGCTAAATTGGCAAGCTGTATTATTACATGCCAAGCTATATATTTTCTGGAATCCCCCATTAAAGCTATAAGCCTTTTATTAATCATAATTTTTCCTTTATCATATATATATTATTTTCTATTGTATCAACGTATTAATAAATAGTTCTCTTAATTATCTCTTTTATAACAAAACTATCATAATCTCCTTTCATCATGGAACTCATTATAAATGAAAATATAGTATCTATAAATTTACCCTCCGTAAAATTATCATCAAAAGCATCACTTCTCACTTTTTTATCATTCGAAAGAGTTTTGTATAATCCATCTTTCATATGTTTTATTATAGTGTTCATCATATTCACACCCTTATTCTTATTTTTACCAAATATCATAGAAGAGTGATAAGAAAAAAAGTTAGGATATTTTTTATTTCCTTTATCTAAACTTTGAAAAATTATATCAACACTGTCTATAAAACTGTCAGATTCTAAACATACATTTGAAGGATGAAATATATCAAACCACACACTTCCAACAACAGCAATAGTAAGTTCTTCTTTTGATTTAAAATAGTTATATATAGAACCAACCGCTATATTTGAAGCCTCAGCAACCGAGCGCATATTTATAGCATTTAGTCCTTTCTTTTTTATTAACTCTCTGCTTGCTTTTAATATTTCTTCTTTTGAAGTTATTATATTATTCATAAAAAACACCTCAATTAAAAATAATACCGAGTACCTATGCTTATTCTACCAAACCCAGCCATATTTAACTTTCTAGGATATCCAAGTTTAGCACCATTAATAATATCATGTATCCCGCCGCCAAATTCTAATACTATAGAAGAATGCTTGCTTACATTTATATTAAAACCAGCACCCCCTCCAACTTCCCAATAAAAAGGCTCTTCAAATAAAAATTTATGACTAGTATTAGGATTAAATGATATAAATCCAAAACTTCCAAAAGCAAAACCGTATCTTGATATGCTTATCTTCTCATCATAAGAATCTCTGCTGCCAAAAGTAATTTTCTGCATAAATCCTAATTCATATAAATCTGGATTATCATCATATATCTTCGAACCTACTATAGAAGTATAGCTTTTCATCTCAAAATTATTATACTTAAATAGTTTAAAACCTAATTCTATATTAACACTTGTCTTTATAGTATCTGCACTGCTATATAAACCTATAGAAAAAAATCTGTTATCAATAGGAGATTCAATAGCGTTTCTTTTCTCCTCCTCTGTGTAAATAATATCAAAAAAACTAAATATAAAAATATTAACTATAATAATATATCTATTCATAAAAAACTATCCAAATCATTATTTTATTATTCTTCAAACTCAGCATTATTTTCTACTCTATCATCATATTTTATAGTTTTTATGCATATAAAAAAATATAAATATTTTGCTATTATTAAAACAACTAATGCTATTCTCGCATGTAAATTATTCACAAATATAAATGCAATTATAAGCATAATAGTTACAGGTATAAGTATACTAAGTTTAGATTTCAAAGTCATAGATTTTGATTTAACAAAACTCTCTAAATGTTTTTTATAAAGTTTTGTAGATATAAACCAATCATGAAATTTCTTTGAACCCTTAGCAAAAAAGAATCCAGATAAAAGTAAAAAAGGTGCAGTAGGAAGTATAGGAATTATCACTCCTACAATGCCTATACCCATAAATAAAAAACCTAAAACTATAAATAATACTCTCATAATTTTCAGCCTTATATTGAACTTTGTTCAAAATCTTCGTAAAATAAAAGTTCAATATAAAACCAACCATATTGAACATTGTTCATTATAAACCATGTTTTTAATTTTGTCAACAAAAACCATATATAATCATAAAGCTTTTTTCTTAATATTATTTCTATCTAAAGCTTCTTTTAATAATTCACCATTTGGATATCGTCTTTTAGACATATTAATATATTTTTGATAGTTTTCTTCATCTTTAGTTTTAAAATAATACTGTGAAAGCCAGATGTATGATAAATACTTTTGATATTCTTCTTTAGCATTATTTAAAGCATTATTAATATATTCAAATGCCTTTTTGTTGCTTCCGCCTGCTATAGCTGGAGCATGCATATAGCCTATACCTGTGCCGAGAAGAGCAAAAAAGTTTTTACTGTCTTTTTCTAATATTTTTTTATATATATCTTTGCTTTTTGAACCAAAAGAAATTTTTTCTGGAACATTGCTGAAGTAAACTATGTAATTCATCAATTCTGATACGCTTATTAAATAGTCAATATCATCAGACTTTTCATAATCTTTATTTTCTTCTATGGCTTTTTTTAAATAATTATATTTTTCTTTTTCATTAGTTATTTTTTTTGAATAAATTAAATAATATATATTTTTATAAGTTTGAGATGAACTATTTTCTATTTCTTTTATATCATAATTAGATGAATAATAACTATTATAAAAACTGTTAATATCTTTGGAATTATAAGAATATAAAAGTCCTGAGAATAATGATAATATAATAATTAAACATTTCATATATAAATCTCCTAACAAGTTTTTTAAGTGAACAGTGTTCAGTTTGTATTAAAAAATAAAAGCCCGAATAAATACAGACCTTTATAATTCTTGTTTATTCTAAATAATTAATTATTTTTTGTCAACATTGAAAAACAAATATTTAAATAAATTACATAATAACTATATTTTTGCATAAAAACTATTTTATTAAAGAGAGAAATATATCTTTCCGCTTTCTATATCTGCTTTAACTACAAAAATTTTAACTCTATCCCCAAGCTCATACATCTTAACTTTATCAATATAAATACTTTGCATATCCTCATAAAATCTATAATTAGCACCAACATAAGTAGACTCAATAAAACCTTCTATATCAAGCCCTTCTATCTCAACTGTAATACCATTCCTTGAAAGCAAACTAATAAACCCATAATATTCATCTCCAAGTCTGTCTTTCATATACCTCGCCGCTTTTATTTGCCTTAATTGCCTCTCTGCCTTTTTTGATGTTCTGTCAAGCAAAGTACATTCATCTGCTATCGTCTTATATTTGTTATCATCATTAATATATGTTTTTTTATCTATAATATAATCTTTTACTATTCTATGTATTATTAAATCGACATACCTTCTTATAGGCGAAGTAAAATAAGTATAATAATCAAAACCCAAACCGAAATGACTTTTATTAACTACACTATATGATGATGGTGTCATAGAACGCATTAAAACACCAGTAAGAAGTTTCTCTTCTGACTTTCCTTTTATCTTTTCTAAAAAGTCAATTAAATCATAATTATTTTCATCTAACTTTTTTAATTCATAGCCTTTATTGTGTGCTAATATTTTAAAATTATTAAATCTATAATTATCAGGTGCGCCATGATAGCGGTATATTACAGCCTCATAGTCTTTTAACTTTTTTGCTATTTCACTATTAGCCAAAAGCATTAAAGACTCTATTATAAGCATAGATTCCTTTTTCTCTTCAGCATAAAACTCTATAGGAACACCATTATCATCTAATACTATATTAATATCATCATTCTCAAAATCTACACCCTTGCTTCTTTTTTTATGCAA